>JAEUSG010000636.1 GCA_016788315.1 Fibrobacterota bacterium
ATGAGAGAGCCATATGATTCCATTGATCGGATAAGATATAGCGAAGTGTCTATATAGTGAAAACCTGCATCAGGTAATCTGCCGCGTATTGAAACATCTTCAAGCCTGTATATCTCAGATGCCTCATACCGCCTTAAATCAGATCTGTTTTTCATTTCATAAACATTAGCTGAGTCCTCTCCCATTTTTATAAGTTCGGCAATAATGAAACTGCTGTAATACTTCGCCTCTTCATAAAGGACTGCAGCAGTATCGGAAGTTATTATGACCAAAAGTTCCTTAAGCGCCCTTTTCATGCCATTGCGATCGTCTACGGCCTTAGCGGCTGCATAAATTGACATATATACAGCAACAGGTCGGGAATTTGATGATTGTTGCTGAGTGGATGCATTATAACTTAAAAATTTACCGGCTTCTTCTAATGCTCTGTTTGAAGGATAACCTTTTACAACCGCAATAAATGAGTCGAGTACATCATCGGTAAGCATGTAGCTCTCAATCGGCAGTTCTGATCTTTTTAAATATCTTGAATGATGCTGGACTCGTCCCTTAACAGGAAGAAAATAGACACGGCTGACCAGAGGGTGCGTTAATGATCTGAAGGATCGAGATTGAATCAGACTATCGGTATGAACTATCAGAGCTGCTATACTTTTTTCCATTTCGGATGAAAGCGCAGAGGCCGCACGGTAATATCGGTCCTGTATCCGGTGTTCCAGTGTATAGCGTTCATTTCTCATTGCCCTGAGACCGAAAACCATAAGTATCACTGAAGGAACTATTATTCCAATTGTAAACCAGTGAAACCTTGTTTTAGGGATTAGTTTTTTTACCATATCTTTTATAGTCTGAATGGTATTAAAAACATAAGAGAGGCATAGAGTCTATCCTTATCACCGGAAAAGAATGGATGTGAAACATGAAACGCGATGACATCATATAAATTCAAATCAAAGCCTACAAATAGCATTACAGAAGAACCATCAAAATCCATTTCGACTATTTTGCCTTCAACGAGTGAAGGATCGGGAGCTGTTCTAATCAATGAACCATTCTGCATCAATATACCTGCGGATATGCCTGGCGACAACAGCCATTTCGGATTGCAGAAAATATATCTAAAAGAAACATGACTCATTATGGCAACTTCAGGACTCTGTGTTTGTGTGTCAACATGAGCTTTTCCATATCCGAATTCAACAGCAATAGTTCCAGGAATAGCTGCCTTTCTGCCAAGGTTGTATCTCATTGCCAATGCTATAGAGCGGATGTCAAATGGTTCACCGCCGTAATTAAATCCATTGCCTCCAGGACCGCTCATATGATTTGATAATGAGTATCCCATTCCTGCACTGCCCCATCGGACCGGTGCATTGAAAAGAAGGTTCTGTTTACGAGAATCGAGATCTACATTATTTTTTCTCGCAGCCTCAAAGGGATCCTTTGCAAAAAGTTCATGTCTTGCACGTGGATTTACCTTTCTAACAATTGGACTCACCTTGAATGCCGGATTGTAATCCGTTTTCTCTTCAAGCGTAAGTGTTTCGAAAGTATATATTTTCCCACGATATTCAATGCTGTCGACAAAGGATTTTTCAATGGCTATAGGTCGTTGATATGATTCTACAAATATTTTAACTATTGCTGTTGACTTTGCTATGATGTCACCCTGTACAACTGTACCGTTTTTTACATAGACGGCGTCAGTTGCCCAAATTAGTGAAAAAAGGGCAGATAGATGAACATACAGCAGAACAGTACAAATATTACGGGTCATGTATACAAAATACTAAAACTGCATGCCCGAGAAACCTATTTATACAATATGCGCTAGCCGATTATTTCAATCTCAACCTTTTTTAGTCCACTTAGCGCTTTTATACTTGCAGTGTCTGCTTTTTTACCATTTATTGAACAGGAAGGTTTTGACCCATTAGCCGGTTTTACGGTAACTGATAGAGGCACTTTGGAGTATCTGCCCTTGCCGTCAGCAACATGAATTACCCGTTTGAACGACATGGCCCCTTTCATAGCATCCGGCAGTATTGGAGATATAGAAAGCGCCGGTTTATCAGAATCATGCAGATTAAGTCTTAAGCCAAGTAACTTATGGAATACTTCAACAATCCAGTCCACAGAACCGGAAAGGCCGAAATACATCCCTTTGCCAAAATGGGGGTCATCTTTATCAGATACATATGAGGTTGAGGGGGTTTCAAATGGACCGCAGAGTGATTCATCACGAAGCGCAGACATCATAGGCTTGAACTGTGCCCAAACTTTATTATGTTCGCCGGGAACACTTAGCCTGAATTGATGCATCATCACCTGGCAATGGTGGTATTCACCATTTTCAGCAGTTCCGGCAGGTAGCACACCCATTCGCCCGGCTAACTCTATAGCACGTTGATTATTTGCAATTGGTTTGGTGTACATTACAAGACCAAGCTTCTTATCATAGAAAAGGTTATCAACTGTTTTCAGCAGCGCCGAAGTGATCTTAACTGTTTCCTGATGCTTTTTGAGCCACGCTCTTTCTGTGTGGAGCATTTCTAGAGCCCATGCCTGGCCGCCAAGTTCACGGCGTTTGATACCGTCAAAGTCGCGTCCTTTCATAGAGCCTAAAGTATAGCCTGTTTCACCCTTTTTGTAATTGGGCACTGAGCCGTTTATGTTTAGTTCATGTATGCAATTAAGGAACGCAGAGGGGAAATCGCCTTTTCCATCCTCCCATGCCCATTTTATTATGTTGTCACGTAAGCGAATTGCGAAAGATTTAAGGCGTGCAACATTTGGAAGCAGTTTTGAGCCGCTTAAAAGTTCTATTACACGCTTTGACTCAAGAATATCAATGGTCTCAACCAGAGTGAAGAATACGTGAGAAGAGAGACGAATCTGAACGCCCCGTCCATGACCACGTGTTTTTGCATCTCCTACTTTACCTGTTCCAAACATGTCGATTGGATCGCACCAATCACCGTAAAGTATCTGTGAGATCCCATATGGCGAATCGTCGGCATGTCGTTCGAAGCAGTTAAGAACCTCTTCCATTACCTTTACAATTGGCAGTTTGAGATCATTTCCGACAATGGATGATGTCTCAGGTGTATCCGGTGTTGTTAGACGTATAGTCGGAACAACCTCTTTTAGCAGATTGATATCACCAGTTTCACGAATAAGCATATTTATCGAGTTTAAAAGCCAAAGCGGGCTGTCTGTATAAGGTCTGTTGTCATTTCTGACTTCCAGTTTACGGTTGTACCAATGGCTAGGATACTGACGGGGAAACATGCCATGCAGCTTTTCTTTTAGGGTCAGTTTGCGATTTTTCGGTATGGTACCATCAACTGTGACATACATGAAGGACATGGCATGGATAAGATCTTTCCTTACACGGGCAGGATCCTCTTTCATTTTTGGCCACATATCCTGTCCGCGATCTCTTGTTCCAAGTTCAATGCCATCTGCCAGTTTTGCACCATGTGCTCTGCAGTTTTCATAAAGTTCTTTAACACCGATCCAGACTGAGTTTGCATATTCTGAAACGGTTTTTTCGTATGGGAGCTGTACTTCAAAATCGGGCCACTCACTTTTTATAGATGCCGTTGCAGTCTCGATTTCCTTAATAACATTAGTCGCTTTAGCAAGCACGTTTGCCGCTTTAATGAAGGACTGTGTCATTGCTTTGTATGTTGGGTCAAGATATCCTGCCATTTTGCGGAAATCTGCACATATTTTGTCATTGTTTACAAATAGCAGTATCTGTTTTAAAGACGCAGATGTTCCTGGTTTGATTGATGCTGAAAACTGATTAGCTGCAATTGCAGCAGTTGAAAAGCGGTTGATTTTTTTACCAGCTCCGCCGTCGAGCATTGTTCCTTTTTGGATAGCTTTAGGAAGAAGCACAAGGGCAGACGTGTCACCAACAAAAGTTGAATAATCACAGGTTGCATCTAACGGTTTAAAACCTGTCGGAATGGAAATCTGACGTTTAATCTGAACAATATCACTATATGGAACGCGGGCAGTCATTATGGAATCGGTGTTTGAGAGGGGGAAACCGGCATCATACCAAATTTCTTTATTGTAAACAAACTTCTGAGTACCATGAAGATTGAAATATGACCAAAGATTACCAGTAAGCGCTTTTGTACCGATATTCTTTACGTAAACTTCGCGAACTAGTGCAGGTCCTTTTGAAGTAAGTTTGAATGAAAGTTTAACTGCAGTTTCAAATTTTATACCAGCTGCCGGTGAGAACTCTGCGCAGTACCACATCGCTCTATTCGGGTCGCCTATTTTTACAATCTTTATCTTTTCAGCGGGACAATTGACATTCAAAGAGGGATTCATTAGGGATACGGTTCTGCTATTTCTGCCCTCGCCTATTACGAACCAGACATTTGAGGAAGGAGTTCCGAACTCCCTTTTTTCGACTGGATCGAAATGGGAATCAAGAACCTTTACTTCCATGCCGTCGGCCAGTTTTACAATAAAGCCGACAGATCCATTTGACATGAAGGTTGCTGTAGCACTCCCTTTGCTGTCAACAAGAACTGAAGGGCAACCTGTCGGATGACCTTCGTATATAACTTCGCTTTTATTGCCATAACCGCCCGTTGAATGAACTCTGTGTGCAATTTTCAATGAGAGGATTGATTCAGCTTCTGCAGCAAAACTATTCTGATTTTTCGGCATAATGTATTATTCCTTTTATCTCTGTTGATACTTAAAATAACAGAGAAGAAATATACAATTATACCTGTATTCCGTGCTCTTTGATCTTACGCCAGAGAGTGGTTCTGGAGAGCCCCAAATGGCGGGCGGCAAGGGATTGATTATAATTCAGCTTTTGCAGTACACGTTCTATATGTCTCTTTTCAAGTTCCTGCAGACTCAAAAGCTCTTCTTCTACAGCATTATTAGATGCAGCGAGCTTTGGACGCTCCTGAATGAGTTGTGGAGGCAAGTCTTCCGGTTTTATAATGCCGCCCTCTGAAAGGATAACTGCCCGTTCAATTACATTCTCCAACTCACGGATATTACCAGGGAATGAGTAATTCTGCAGGATTGCCATTGCATGCGGATCCATAACCGGAGGAGCCTTATCCATCTGTGTTGAATACTTTACAGTAAAAAATGCAGCTAATTTGGATATATTTTCTTTCCGTTCACGCAGAGGAGGCAGTGTTATATGAATAACATTAAGCCTGTAAAAGAGATCCTCACGGAACTTCCCCTCTTCCACCGCCTGAGCAAGATTCCTGTTAGTAGCAGCCATAATTCGAACATCAACAACACGTTCGTCTGTACCACCAACCTGCCGTACTGTGGTATCCTGAAGGAATCGAAGTAATTTTACCTGCGCTGATGGGAGAAGCTCTCCCACTTCATCAAGAAATAAAGTTCCCTGATTTGCCTCTTCGATAAGTCCCTTTTTCGACATTACGGCACCGGTAAAAGCACCTTTAACATGGCCGAAGAGTTCTGATTCGATAAGATTTTCGGGTAAAGCACCGCAGTTTACGGCAACAAAAGGACCATCAGCCCTTTTACTCTTCATATGAATATAGCGGGCGAAAACCTCTTTTCCGGAACCGCTTTCACCTGTTACAAGAATTGTGCTGTCGGTACGTGCAACCTTATTGGCCATCGCAATAGAGCGGGCCATTTTTTCATTTCCACCAACGAGATCATGCATAAGGCGGGTTTGAGACTCAAGGTATTTCAGCTCCTTTTCCTGCCGGAGTGAAACCTTTTCGACAACTGTCTTTAAGTCTTCAACTTTAACAGGCTTTACAAGATACAAATAAGCGCCTTGACGAATAGCTCTTGTAGCAAGTTCAATATCCTTGAAATCGGCTAATACAATAATTTCGCATCCCGACAGATTGACTTTTATATATGATATCAAATCTACACCCTTTTCACAGGCGTGGCTGACATCCATAATGACAATTCGGATTTTGTCTTTGCTCAGAATTTTCAGGGCTGATTGGGAATCTGGTGCTTTAACTACAGTAAAACCTGGAAGAGAGGTAAGATTTTCCTCCTCACCCTTCAGATCACCGCAATGTATCAATAGAATTCTTTTATCGCTTGATTCCATAATAGTTTCTTTTAAGATTCAAACCATTGTGCCGCTTTTCTGAAAAAGCCTCCTCCGCCTGTTTTCTTGCTGTCAATTTCCATAAGCTTTTGATAAAGTTCTTTTTCCTCAGATGAGAGTCTCTCCGGAACAGCTACATGGATTTTTACCAGCACATCGCCGCGGTTTCGGGCATTATTTACTTCTGGAATACCTTTCCCACGTAAACGGAGTATCGACTCAGACTGTGTTCCAGGGGCAACCGTAAGTTTAACTTTTCCTTCGAGTGTATTCAGCATTACTGAATCACCGAGAGCGGCCTGCGGAGCTGTTATAGATAATTCTGTTACAATGTCAAGACCATGGCGGTCAAAAACCTTGTGTGGCTCTTCCTCAATGAGAACAATGAGATCGCCTGCAGGGCCGCCTTGAGCACCTACATCTCCCATGCCGCGGAGCGGAATGTAATTACCCTCTGCTACGCCTGCCGGAATGTTTACAGAAACTGTTGTTTCGACCTGCTTACGGCCTTCACCGCTGCATGTTCTGCATTTATTCGAAATGGTCTGCCCCTGTCCATTACATGCAGGACAAACAACAACATTAACCATCTGCCCAAAAATTGAGTTTGAGACTCTGCGAACCTGTCCTGAACCGCCGCACTGCGAACAGTTCTGAACACCAGTGCCGCCTGACCCGCCGCAATCGGGACACTTTTCCATCTTCTTATACTTGATTTTTTTGGAAGTGCCCGTAGCAATCTCTTCAAGGGTAAGACTTAACCGTACCTGAAGATCGCGTCCTGCTGGTGGACCGCCCCTGCGTCCGCCTCCGCGCCTTCCACCTCCTCCGAAAAAGTCGGAGAAAAAGGAGTCGCCGCCGAAGTCGTTCATGAATGAGCGAAGAGCATCCGAAAGGTCGAAATCCTGGAAGCCGCGGAAACCGCCTCCACCGCCGCCTTGAGAGAAGGCTGCATGGCCGAACTGATCATATTGTTTACGCTTAGCGGGATCTTTAAGAACCTCGTAAGCTTCAGTTGCCTCTTTGAATTTCTCTTCGGCCTCTTTGTTGCCTTTGTTTTTGTCAGGGTGGTACTGTACGGCAAGTTTGCGGTACGCAGATTTTAAAGCATCTGCGTCCGCATCTTTGCCTATTCCCAGAATTTCGTAATAGTCTCTTTTTGTTGCCATTTACTTATTTCACAACCTCAAAGTCGGCATCGACAGCACCATCGTCCTTTTTGGGTCCTTTACCGCCGTTACCGGCAGCACCCTCTGAACTACCGGCTCCAGGTGCCTCCTGAGGACCGCTTCCCGGCTGTGCTCCTGCTGCTCCGGCCGCACCTGCCTGTGCAGCCTGCGCTGCTTTGTACATCTCTTCTGAAAGTTTATGGGCAGCTGTTGAGAGCTCTTCTATCCCCTTATTCATCGCCTCAACATTTTCACCTTTTACGGTCTCTTTCAGCTTTGTTATTGCCTCTTCGATTTTTTTCTTATCCTCTTCACCGACCTTATCGCCATGCTCTTTAACAGCCTTTTCTGTTGCGAAAATCAGCTGTTCAGCTTTATTGCGTGTATCTACAATTTCGCGCATCTTTTTGTCTTCTGCTGCATGGGCTTCAGCATCTTTAACCATCCGCTTGATCTCCTCTTCGGAGAGACCGGAACTGGCTTCGATACGGATTTTCTGCTCTTTGCCTGTTGCCATATCTTTTGCAGATACATTAACTATACCGTTTGCATCGATATCAAAGGCAACCTCAATCTGCGGTACACCGCGTGGTGCTGGTGGAATACCGATAAGGTCGAAGCGGCCGAGAGTTCTGTTGTACTTGGCCATTTCACGTTCACCCTGCACAACATGGATTGAAACTGCTGTCTGATTGTCATCTGCTGTTGAGAATACCTGGCTTTTCTTTGTAGGAATTGTTGTTCCTTTATCGATAAGCTTGGTCATTACGCCGCCAAGAGTTTCGATACCAAGGGAAAGCGGAGTGATATCAAGAAGAACAACATCCTTAACAGATTCGTCACCTGCAAGAATTGCACCCTGAACGCCTGCGCCGATAGCAACAACTTCATCCGGGTTAAGACTTCTGTTAGGCTCTTTGCCGAAAATCTCTTTTACTTTCTGCTGAATAAGCGGAACACGTGTTGAACCGCCTACAAGAAGAACCTCTGCAATCTGACTTGTTGACACACCGGCATCCTTGATTGCCTGCATACAAGGCTGAACAGACTTTTCTACAAGAGGTGTAATCAGCTGTTCAAAACGTGCACGTGTAAGGTTCAAATCAAGGTGTTTTGGGCCGGAAGCGTCAGCAGTGATGAAAGGCAGATTGATATTTGTGCTGTTTGATGCTGAGAGTTCAATTTTTGCGCGCTCTGCGGCCTCTTTAAGGCGCTGAAGTGCAATTCTGTCTTTACGAAGGTCTACGCCGCTCTCTTTAAGGAATTCAGCGGCAAGGTGGTCTATAAGGACCTGGTCAAGGTCGTCACCGCCAAGATGGGTATCACCGTTAGTTGACTTTACTTCAAATACGCCATCGCCGATTTCAAGGATGGAGATATCAAATGTACCGCCTCCGAAGTCGTAGATTGCTACAATTTCATTCTTCTTTTTCTTGTCGAGACCATAAGCAAGAGCTGCAGCTGTTGGCTCATTAACAATTCGAAGAACATCGAGACCTGCAATGCGGCCCGCATCTTTTGTTGCCTGGCGCTGAGCATCGTTGAAATAGGCGGGAACAGTAACAACAGCCTGAGTAACTTCATGTCCAAGGTAATCTTCAGCTGTCTTTTTCATTTTCTGCAGAATCATTGCTGAAATTTCAGGCGGAGTATACTCTTTGCCGTTTGTGAATACTTTTACAAGTTCGGAAGCACCACCAGTGATCTTGTAAGGGACAAGCTTCTCTTCAGAGTCAACTTCGCTATGGCGGCGACCCATGAATCTTTTGATTGAATAAATGGTGTTTTCCGGATTTGTAACGGCCTGACGCTTTGCAGTCTGACCTACCAGAATTTCGCCATTCTTTGAAAAGCCGACAACCGATGGGGTTGTACGTGCGCCTTCAGCATTTACTATAACCTTCGGTTCGCCTGCTTCCATAATGGATACGCAGGAGTTTGTTGTACCGAGGTCGATTCCTATTACCTTGCTCATTTTATGCTCCTTTAAACTTATGTTTTGTTAAATTATAACTATTCAGCAATAGATTTAGCAAAATAAAAGCCAGCTTTTCAGCTAGCTTAACTTACGTAAAAACAATGTGTTATGATTTTAATGAATTGTGTTTCAGATTGAAATGTTCATATTTGAAACATTTGATTTTCGATTTGAAACATTTATTATCTGCTAAGGTTGTTTTCTACGAACAGACCACGGTAGGCATTCCGCCTTTTTATCAAGAGACGATGACATAACTCCTGAAACTCAACCTTGAACAGATTAGATAATTAAACTACCAATAAAGGCTCGCTTTTTTCCCATACAAAATCAGGATCTAAATCTACGCCACATGGCCATTCTATAGTCCCGAAGGTGACACGAACATCTCTAAAAATATCTTGGTTTTTAAGTCTACTAAAAACACCAAAAGACAAATAAGGAGACATGTCTAGACTACGTTTTTCTCCATTTGAGAATGAAAGTTGAACTCGATAATTCTCCAACGAAGTAGCAGCTAATACTCTAGGACTCATTTGTGCTCCCTTACTGCAAAGGCTGTATGCGAAGTTGGCATATGAGTTTCTTATCTCTGCAAATAGAACATCAGCTAAAATGTAATATAACTTGCAGAAATTTCAAACATTCATTAACTCTTACCCGTTGACACAGCAACCTTTGCATACTGAATCATCTTATCAGAGAGCTTATATCCCTTTTGGAGAACCTGAGCAATATGGTGTTCGGGAACCGTATCCGAAGCAAGCTGCATAACCGCTTCATGCTTTTCGGAATCAAACTCCTCACCTATTGGATTCACCTCTTCAACGCCAGCTTTCTTCATCGCATCGAAGAAGCCTTTGTATATCATCTCAACACCTTTGTAAAAGGCTTCAATATCCTTCTCTTTATGTGCCGGATCAAGCGCCCGTTCAAAATTTTCGAGTACGGGAATCAGAGTTTTAAGAAGCGATTCATTCGCAAGTTCAATAGTCCGCATCGATTCACGGGCAGTTCGCCTTTTGTAGTTGTCAAATTCGGCCAGAAGACGGAGCTTAGCATCTTTTGCACAGCTGATTTCAGCTTTCAGAGATTCTATCTGAGCCTCAGTCGAAGTCACGCTGTCAATTGGATCAGAACTGCTTTCCGGTGGACATGATTCTGCTCCTGAAGTTTCAGGCTTAGACTCTTCTTTATTTTCTTCGTTTTTTTGTTCTTCTGACATAATATGCTCCCTAGAATTTTCTTGATATCATGCGCGCTGCATAATCTATCATTGGTATAATGCGGGGGTACTCAAGACGTCTTGGACCTATGATTCCAAGTGCTCCAGCCTCTCCGCCGATTGTGTACTTAGCTGATAAAATTGTGTATGCCTTTAACTCACCATCGCTGTTTTCAGCGCCGATAGTAACATAAACACCATTATGATTCTTTCTATTTTCAAAAAGATGGATAAGCATCTCTTTATTTTCTACTAATTCTATTACCGCCTCGAGATTCTCTTTACGTATAAACTCAGGCTGATTGATTATATTTCCCGTTCCAGCAAGGTGAAGAATTTTGTCGACAGGAAAAGCTGATAGATTTTCATAATTTCTAATGAACAGTCTGACTAGTCCCAGCTTGTTGGAATCGTCTGTGTAAATCATCTCAGCTAAATGCTTTTGAATATCAAGAAGTTTTCTGCCGGAAAGTCTCTGATTTATGAATGCCACTGCATCTTCTAGTTCATTTCGGCCAATTGGCGATTCAACTTCTGCAACAACGGTATTAACAAGACCGGATTCTATTGCCAATACCAGAACATACCGTTTTTCTGAAACTTCGGCCACTGTGAGTCTATGGAAAATTCCGCTGTCAAAGCGCGGTGAAAGAACAAGTCCAAGCTGTTTTGACAGTGACGAAAGTATTCTTGATGTTGCCCTGGCTATTTCGTCAATACTGCCTGCAGTTGCTTCTACCTGCTGTTCAATTTTATCCTTCTGTTCGTTGGACAAAATTGACATTTCGACAAGATTGTCTACATAAAAGCGGTAACCTTTATCTGTAGGTACACGTCCGGAGGATGTGTGAAGAGGTTCTACAAATCCTTTTTCTTCGAGGTCGCTGATTACATTTCTTATTGATGCGGGACTTAATTCCAGTCCGCTTTTCCTGGATATAGCACGTGAACCTTCCGGTTCGCCCATGACCATAAAATCACGGACGATTGTTTCCAGAACTTTCTGTTCACGATCATTTAATAAAACTACATCCATAAAACCTTATTTTAAAAGAGATTCCCCGCGGGCACATTTACTTTGCCGCACGGGGAATCCGTTTATCTGCTTTTCAATAATCTAAAGGTTACCCTTTAGGATTACATCATTCCGCCCATGCCGCCCATTCCACCCATGCCGCCCATACCGCCGTGTCCGCCAGCTGGTGCTGCTTCTTTCTCTTCCTTCTTCTCTGTAATAACAGCTTCTGTTGTAAGGAGGAGACCTGCGATGGAAGAAGCATTTGTTACAGCAGCTTTAGTAACCTTAGTCGGGTCAATAACGCCGGCTGCGATGAGCTTCTCATATACATTTGTCTGGGCATTGTAACCGTAGTCACCTTTGTTCTTACGAACTTCAGCAACAACGATTGAACCTTCAACGCCTGCATTGGCTGCAATCTGACGCATTGGCTCTTCAAGAGCGCGACGTACGATACGTACACCAACTGCCTCGTCGCCTTCAAGTTTCATGGCTTCAACGGCTTCGATGCAGCGGATAAGAGCAACACCGCCACCAGGAACAATACCTTCTTCAGCAGCTGCACGTGTAGCATGAAGAGCATCTTCAACGCGGGCTTTCTTCTCTTTCATTGCTGTTTCAGTTGCAGCGCCTACATTGATAACGGCTACGCCGCCAGCAAGTTTGGCAAGTCTTTCCTGAAGTTTTTCGCGGTCGTAATCAGAAGTTGTATCTTCAACCTGCTTACGGATTGTGGCGATTCTAGCTTTGATATCGGCAGACTTTCCTGCACCTTCAATGATTGTTGTGTTGTCTTTGTCGATAACGATGCGCTTTGCACGGCCAAGATCTGCAAGAGCCGTACTGTCAAGCTTAAGACCAAGCTCTTCGGAGATAACTTTTCCACCTGTAAGGATGGCGATATCTTCGAGCATTGCTTTGCGGCGATCGCCGAAGCCGGGAGCTTTAACTGCAGCAACTTTAAGTGTGCCGCGGAGTTTGTTAACAACGAGAGTTGCAAGAGCTTCGCCTTCAACCTCTTCTGAGATGATGAGGAGCTGACGGCCGGACTGTGCACTCTTCTCAAGAAGAGGAAGGAGATCCTTCATTGCGCTGATCTTCTTATCGTAGATAAGGATGTTTGCGTCTTCGAGGATTGCTTCCATGCTGTCTGGATTTGTTACGAAATATGGGCTGATGTAGCCGCGGTCGAACTGCATACCTTCAACAACATCTAGTGTTGTATCTGTTGATTTTGCCTCTTCGACTGTGATAACGCCATCTTTGCCGACCTTTTCCATTGCATCTGCAATGAGGTTGCCGATGGTTTCATCGCTGTTGGCAGAAATTGTACCAACCTGTGCGATCTCTTTTTTGCCGGAAACTTTACGGCTCATTTTATCAAGTTCAGCAACAACAACGTCAACTGCCTTGTCGATACCGCGCTTGAGGCTCATTGGGTTTGCGCCTGCTGTTACATTGCGGAAACCTTCGTTTACAATGATCTGAGCAAGAACGGTAGCTGTAGTTGTGCCGTCGCCAGCGATATCGCTGGTTTTGCTTGCAACTTCTTTTACAAGCTGAGCGCCCATGTTCTCGTATCCGTCTGGAAGCTCAATCTCTTTTGCAACAGTTACACCGTCTTTAGTGATTGTTGGTGAACCGAAAGATTTGTCGATAACTACGTTGCGGCCTTTTGGACCGAGTGTTACTTTTACTGCATTAGCCAGCTGATCAACGCCTCTTTTGAGGGCTTCACGTGCCGGCATATCGAACTTAAGCTGTTTTGCCATTTTTCAATATCTCCTGATTATTGTTTAGCTTTATTATTTCTCAAAGAATTACATCTTTGCAAGAACATCGTTCTCGCGCATGATGAGATACTCTTTGCCGTCAACTGTGATCTCAGTGCCGGAATATTTTCCGTAAAGGATTACATCGCCAACTTTGAGTTCCATTTCGATCTTTTTGCCATCTTCTACTTTGCCGGAACCTACAGCAACAACTTTACCCTGCTGTGGTTTTTCTTTTGCATTGTCCGGGATGATGATTCCGCCGGCTGTCTTTGCTTCTGCTTCGAGAGCTTCGACAACGATTCTGTCTGCTAAAGGTTTTACCTTCATTTAAGTCCTCCGATTTAAGTTAAGTTTGTGTTGCCTATTTCTTGTTAGCACTCATCTCAATCGAGTGCTAACAGGGTATATTATAGCGAATTTCAAAAAAAAAGTCAATACCCAATAAAAAAGCAGAGCCAAAATGACCCTGCTTTTCTACGGGTACCATTAACCCCAAGCCTGCATGGAGGGCATGCAGACTATTTCATTAAAGAGAGTTTCAACTGACGGTTTTTGCCGTTTAGAAAAACATTGGCTAGGTATATGCCGCTGGCCACTTTTTCACCATTTTGGCTGCATCCATTCCAAACTAACATGGCCTGATTATTTGAAGCATTGGCTGTAAGTGTTCTGATCTTCTTGCCCTGCATTGAAAAAATATCAACTTTTACTTTTCCAGTAAGACCTTTTTGTTTTATTGAAATATTTGTGACAGGATTGAAAGGATTAGGAGTAGCATTTAATAAACCAACATTAGCGATATTATTTTCTGTTTGTTCAATATTTACCTCCGTATAGATCGATTTCAACTCTTTCAAAATATTAGCTAGCGAAGGTGGCATAAGAGAAAAATAGGTTTCAACATTTTTGCCCTGAAAAGAAAAACTATTATAAACAGGATGATAACGACCTAGATTGAAATCATATATGGAATCCAACTCAAAATATCCATTCATGAAAGCAGAAATGCTTCTATTGAGCAAACTTATATTTAATACTTCCTCATATTTTAAATCTGTTCTTGTAATGATTCTACCATCTGCATAAATATCTACCATTGTCATATCATAAACGCCACGAAGAGTAGTATAAGATATAAGTGGTTTATCTGTAGAATAGACCTGAAATATTGTATCTACCCATATAAGTTGTTGCGGACAGGATAAACAGCGTAAATCACCTTGTTTTATTAGGCCTTTTATTTGAACTCTCTTTCCAATTAATGAATCATATTTTGCAGACCAAGTAAATTGATATGCGTCCCACAAATTATTGCCGCACAATATAAGTCCCTTATTATCATTTGACTTTTCTAAAGTACCAACAGCAATACGTACGGGGAAACATCGTGACAATATGTATTGCTCAAAATGTTTTACAACCGATTCAAAAACCACCCATGTTGAATCGTCTTGCTGCACCTTTAGACTGTTTCCAATCGCTATAGCTTTGCCACTCCAGCATAGTGATAGACCTAGTCCGCCATCAAGCATCTCATGAATACTGTTTTCATTTATGACTCGCAGCAAAGAATTGATTTTAAACAAATCAACATTAAAAGTATCATCGCCAGCCAACATCTGGGAACCTACATAATCATACACCTGACAATTCGCCATTCCAAATTCATTAATTTTAAGACTATACTTTACGGGTGGGAATATGCATCCTGGAAATCGGCCATATCCAATTAGATTATTTTCACTGCTTGCTAGTCTTATTGAATCAACGTAAATCGTATCAATATTAAGCTTCCCATAAACCGCAGTGCTATTTTTTTTATGAAACCGTCCATCTATTTTAACGAGCTTACCATTTAAGGTCGACAAGCCCATAAAGCCATCTTTAAATGACAATCTGTAAACAGGGAAATCAGTCGTTTTGTCGAGAGTTAACAGCGTATCGTTAAGATAACCTACCGCAATCCAACGCGGCTCTGACGCATTAAGATTTATACTTAAAAAATAAATCAGGAATACAATACATTGAAGCAATAAATTTATTTGATATTTCATACATTTCCCCATTTTAGTCTCATATCCTATTTCATCAAAGAGAGCCTCAACTGACGGTTTTTGCCGTTTAGTGTTATATTGGCAAGATATATGCCACTGGCAACTTTTTCACCAGTTTGGCTGCATCCATTCCAAACTAATACTGCCTGATTGTTTGAAGCATTGGCTGTAAGGGTTCTTATCTTTCTTCCCTGCATTGAATAAATATCGACAGTTACTTTACCACTAAGCCCTTTTTGCTTAACTGAAATATTTGTAACAGGGTTGAATGGGTTTGGTATTGCAGTAAAGAGTGAGTCATCATCAGTTTTAACAGTTTCTGCACTAATATTTTTTGATTCGTCAACACAGGTACCGCAAACACTCTGCATACTTGGTTCTAGGCATAAGAAGGCAGTTTTCTTCGACAGTACTCTTTCAAGTAAACTTGTCGCCATTATTTGTGAAGAGATATCATTCGTCTGAGGCAGACCTTCCAGATAATTTATATGCTGTCCAGCCCAGGAGGCTCTAATTGTAGAATCCCCTCTTTCTATCTTACTTGTATCAATTGGTATTGTCACATTAAAGAGGTTGGTATCTATCGAACCGGTAAGTTTTATCGATGTGGGTAAATTTCCGGCAAACCGCCCAGTCTGTACAACAACATCATCAGCCATCAATTTTTTCTCAAGAGCTGGTTGTGAATACCTTGAATATGATGAACCTGTGCTGAATTGCGGAGCACATTCAAACCAGTCGAATGCAGATCCGATGCTATTTCCGATAACACGATCCACAATCGAAGAAAGGCTGCTATTGTCCCATTCTATAAAAGTACCACCAGTCATTCGGGCAAGATTTGTATAGAAGTAGCTGTTACCGTAGTAATAATTACCATTTATCCAGCTGTAGGATCTGTCCTTATCCTGATAGTCGCCGATAAAAGTCTGTATTGGATGGGAACTTAAGGATAGAATATCCCTTACAAGAGCATTAGCTGTTTCGGTATTTGACAAGCTTTGTGAGGCAGATAACAGACAAATATTGCCTTGATTTCCGTGACCCGCTATCCAAGTGGCTGCGCTGCCCAACAACCCTTGAAGATTGCTATAGTTGCTAATCATGTCACGACTTATTATAGAGTCAATCACTCTTGCGATATTGGCAGAATCAGCTGATCTCCATGAAGGAAATAGTGTTGAAACATTTAGTTTCGATACCATGACATTGAATGAATCGCTAGGCGAGAGCTTATTCAACATAGCTCTTTTGACTTCATTTAACAGCTGTATTTTTGTAAAATTTGTCTTTCCTGTTTCGTAATCTAAAAGGAACATTATTCTCCTTTTAAGTGACATATTCAGGTGTTCCGAAGGTCTGACAACCATCTCGTAATACTTTACAGAACCGAGTCCAGTTGTAATTCTAACAAATGGTCCATTTCCAAGGGGTGTATGATAGTTTAATGATGGTTTATTCTGCAGTATGTTTGATTGACAAACACCGATTCTGTAATTTCCTCTATACGTGTCACTCGTATCTTTCATTCTGATTGAGTCTGTAGTTGCTTCATAACGGATAACCGATGGTTTCCATTTTGAGTCTCCCATGTCCAGAACATTTAACGGGACATTCCGACCAGATGATAAGTTTACAATATCGTACGGTAATGGACAACTTACCTCTTTTTTGGACCACTTCATTGGCACAAGATAGGTCAGTTTAACCTTTCTGGTCTGTCCGGCAAAGATTGGATAAACTTTGAGTTCATAACTATTAGGCCCGACTTTTTTAAGAATACTTGGGTCTGTATTTCGACTTACAAGATTTTCGTAAATCTGATTTGCTGTCCATATATCAAGAAGTTGCCCTTTCATTATATTATCACCAACCCATAGCCATGAATCGGTGATATTTGCACCATCAGGAAGATTGAATCTGAGCACAATTTCAAGACTATCCCCAGATCTCCCGTAATAATTATTGTCTGATGCACCAAACGTGAGATATAAACCGCAAACTGCGTAACTGCCTTTTGGTGCTACCGAAACCACTGCATCATTTATCCATGATGAATACCCATAACACCACCGGCAATTTGGATTGTTGATTGATAGCGATTGTGCTGAAATTGAAATCACGCTGACCAGAAGAACTGTAAGAAACCTTTTCATAAAACCCTCCATTTTATGTTAGTGTAAATAATGAGACAGCAATGTTAACGCAACATGCATGCCAACCTTTATACAGTGGGTTTTGTGCATCAGTTCGGATCTAAATGTCAGAATGGAGATTAAAGTGGTCTGATTTTTGACAAAAATGTCAGGCTTTTATGTAATCAAGAACTCCAAAGTAGCTGGAAGTATATCTGTAAGGTCATTAATATTTTGCTTTAGAGAAACACTCTTTTTATAAATCAGCAGAAAAGGGACTTTATTCAATGTATGAATTGGTGTTGATAGATCTTCAATATTCCCATGATCGCTCATCAGAATAATACAGATATTGTCCGGTAGATTTTCTGATAGAGTAACAACAAATTGCTGTAGATTTAATAAAACCTTTATTGCCAAATCGAAATCCTGAGAATGTCCAGCCCTATCTGTTTGAAAATATTCGAAAACTGTGAGATCATATTTTTCTGCAATACGCAATAGTCTATGTGCCGACTCAACCGGGGTTATAATTTCAACATCCCCACCACGAGCCACGATACTTTCCTGCGTTAAATCCTGATAAACAGCATCCCCCCGCAATATGGCATCCATCCTCCGTACATCGCCAAGCCCTGTCGCTGCCGACACTGTGCTGACGGAGGCATATGATTTCCTGTCATGCGGTAATTCGCGGTTTTGGTCTATCCAATATCCATTAGCGAATGTCGAGGTCAACCCCATCTCACGAACCTTGATGTAAACATTTTCCCTGCTGATTATTTCACGGAGACTTTTGGTTGGAAACCCTTCAAGATGAGTGCCGATTATTTTCTGAGCATTGACTCCGCAGAAAATACTGGTCTGCCCCGTCGCAGATTGTGGTATACCAGGCACTCCCAAAGAGGCATCTATGGGTTTTGCAGTGAGAAGCAGTTCATTCAGCTTATTAATTTCAGGGGCATATAATGGATTTTGTGCTCCACTCTTTCCCAGTCCCAGGCCATCAACGAATAACCATATTACTTTCATACAATCAAAATACTTTGCTGACAACATATAAAACATCATATCTTAAGTTTTTTACAGGAGCTTGATTTGAGACGTTCTGACAGACAAATTACAGATAACGAGGCGATTGATATAATAAACAATGGAGAATACGGAATATTGTCTTTAGTTGCTTCAGATAACAACGGATATGGCATCCCATTAAGTTACGCTTTCAGCAACAACACCCTCTATTTCCATTGCGCTGGCGAAGGAAGCAAGCTGGACTATATCAGACGTAACAACAAGGTGAGTTTCTGCGTTGTTGGAAAGACAGAGGTTCTGCCTGCCAAATTCAGCACAAAATATGAAAGTGCAATCATAACAGGACTGGCGATTGAAATTCAAGGCGAAGAAAAGCGAGAAGCCCTTACTCTGTTGATTAAGAAATATTCACCAGACTTCATGAATGAGGGAATTGAATACATCAACAGGGCTTTTGATAAAACAACCGTTGTAAAGATTATTCCTGAATCAATTACCGGCAAAGCAAGAAGGTAATTTCTACAACGCAGCAGCGATACTTTTTGCAAGAGTTGTGAGAGAGCTGTCTCTGGCACCCATAACCATTACTATGTCGCCCTCTTTAGCCTCTTTTGCAATAAGGGCCGGCAGATCACTTCTATTCGCAACGAATCGGCTGTCACGTCCTTTAGTCTTAATGTCTGCAACGATGTCGGCAGACGAGATATCCTTAACAACACTGCCGCCGGCATAAAAGATCTCGGGCATATAGAGAATATCGTTCTCATTCATGGCATTTACAAAAGAGGCAACATAGTCATGCCGCATGAATCTGGCGGGACCATAGCCATGCGGCTGAAAGACGGCTATCACTCTCTTTGAACAGCTTTGAGCCGCTTTAATTGCAGCTTCGAGTTTGGCGGGATTATGGGCATAATCATCGATTACCTCAACTCCCCTTTTAACTCCGCAGCTCTGAAACCTTCTGCCTACGCCGGCAAATACTGATAATGGTTTACGCAGATCTTCCAGTTTAAACCCAAGTTCAGCACATACAGATAGTGCAGCTGAAGCGTTGATGATGGAATATTTCCCAGGCCATGGTACGGTAAAATCAACTCCGTTAAGTTTGAAAGAACCTGAACGGGGTGAAAGTCTTATATCCGTAATTCTGTACTTTGCACTTTCGCTTTCGCCAAAAGAAGCAGAACGAGGCACAATTCCTGCAATACGGCTATCGTCGGCATTTACTACACGCAAAGAGGACTGTTTCATGAATTTTTCAAACAGAGGGAGGAGATCCGAAATCTCTTTATGGTCTTTTTCAATATTAAGAAGTAAACCTACATGAGGATGATACTCAACCAGTGTGCCATCACTTTCATCCGCTTCGACAACAAGAAGGTCGGAATTCCCAGCAAAGGCATTTCCGGGCAGATGCTTTCTCTTAAGGCTTTCAAGGTCTCCACCGGTAATAACAGATGGAGAAGCTGAAACACCTTCCAGCAAATCAAAAATCATTGCTGTAACTGTTGACTTTCCGCTTGTTCCGGCAACGGCTATACATTTTTTTGTATTTACCCAGTTGGCAAGCACCTCACTACGATGCAGCACAGGAATTTTAAGAGCCTCAGCAGCTTTAAGATCGGGATTACTGTTTTCTATGGCTGTAGATTTAACCACAGCTGTTATACTGCGTTCCAAACCAGAACCATCCTGCGGGAAAAAGTTTATTCCCATTTTCCTGTAAAGATCATAGCGATGACCTGGATCATCAGGATTCCAATCACGGTCAGAACCGCTTACTGTTCCGCCTGCCATAACCTGGTACTGGGCAAGTGCACTCATACCGCTACCTGCAACACCTACATAAAAGTAATGGGATTTTTCAGGGTTGAATGATAACATGGTCGCCCTTTTTTACAAGTTTAAAGAATTTGATTATATCACTGCAGCGCATTGTAATGCAGCCATGTGATGATGGCTTGCCGATATTCTTTACATGATTTGTTCCATGAAAGTAAACATAGCGTTCAAGCGTATCAACATTTCCGCCCTTATTGATACCAGGTTCAACACCTTCAATCTGAATAATCCGTGAAAGAATAAGATCGCCGAACTGACTTTTACCGTCCCAGATCTCTCCGGTGTTAACGCGATCCTTAAAAACAGCTCCTTTGGCAGCTCTTGCGCCAATCTTTTTGTAAATCCTGTGTCTGCCTGGCGGAGTTTGCAGAGAGCCTTTTTCAGCACCTATTCCCCGTTTAGCGGTTGAAACGCGAAATGAAGCAAGGAGTTTACCTTTGCAGTGGACAAATAGTTTCTGCTCTTTAGCTTTTACTGTTATTACTGTCATATTCCCTGTTCAATCCAATCAATTAAAACTCCATACCTCAACCCTTCGTCTGAGACAGTGATTGAGTCTATATTGAAAAATTGATAAAATGATTCAACAAGCACAAGTCCTGTTACAATATATCCTGCTCTTTTAGGGTGGAGCCCGGGCAGCCCTTTTTGCTCCTCAATGGACATCTTAGAAACTTTTGCAAGCAGTGAAGTGACATCATCTTTTTTAAGCTGATATCCTGTTATTTTGGCCGGATCATAATCATGCATCGACTGAAACATAGCCGCAGCAGTTGTGAATGTTCCTGCAACTCCTATAAACTGTTCCGGTTTATATGCAAAGAAGCCTGAAAGTTCCCGAACATATGTTTCCCGAAGGTGATTCTTGAGTGCATCGAGTTCTGACTGGCCAACTGGAAAGGTTTTTATAAAACGATCTGTCATTTTAACCGCACCAATGGAAAGACTCTTCTTCAGAAATATTTCCTTGCTGTTGCCGGTTACAAACTCCACACTGCCCCCGCCGATATCTATCACAACTTTATTTTCGGGAAAAGGAAAAGAACGTGTGCCGGCACGATAAACAAAGCGCGCTTCATCTTCGCCGGAAATAATTTCAGGCTTGAACGAAGTTGACTCAGCTATTCTGCTGCAGACATAAGCAGCATTTGATGGATCTCTTAGAACTGCTGTTGCTGCGAGCTTTGTGCGAACAACCCCTGCGGTACGGCAGATATCTTCATACTCTTTAAGTGCTTCCA
>JAEUSG010000692.1 GCA_016788315.1 Fibrobacterota bacterium
TTAAAAGTTGTTCAAAACGACACTGTGCAATTAAGTGTTGTCAAACGTTACAGATATTATGATTCACTTAAGGCAGGGAATATGAGTGAGGTGTCGTGGAGTGTTACCCCTTCAGGAGCGGTGATAGTTGACGGACAGGGAAGACTAATAGCTTTGCAATCTGTCGATAGTGGCAAATTGATTTTTTGGCTTACGGCAGACGCTACTGTTCGGGATACAGTTAATTTGACTGTGTGGCCGGTTACTAATGCTTACACATTAACTCCGACGGATGATGCTATATTGGATTATTATGATAAGACAAAAAAATTCGGCTCCATTTCCAGTATTACAATTAAAAGTAATCCTGTGAGAAATCCATTAAATACCGGTTTTGACATTAAACGAGGCATGTTTCAATTTGACCTTTCGGCAATACCCAAAAACAGGACTATACTGCGTGCTGATTTCAGTCTTTCAGTGCTGGAGCATGGTTTTACTACTGTCAATTTTCCCATGAGTGTTGTTAATACTGATAACAACTGGGATGAATCCACGGTATCTTGGAATAGTCGCTCAACTGCATTTGCCATATCCGGAAAATGTGACTGGAACTGTGACGTTGATGCGGCGAATCTTTTTGTTTTACCGCAGAATACCCGCCAGCATTGGGATCTGACAACCTACATTCAGTCGAAAATAGTTCAGGACACTTTGAGTTTCTTTCTATATAAGTACAAAGTCAGTGATATGTGGGTGAAGTTCGCGAGCCGTGATACATCGGCCGCCTTGCAGCCGCGACTACGTATTATTCTGGGTGGCACGCCTCAGGTGGTCGAGGGCAGTCTGTCCGATATGAGCGCTCCGGCATTATCGGTCTACCCAAACCCATTCAATCCAACCACCCGCATCATTGTGCGTCATGTTTCGCGCGACTGTCGTAATTTCTCTCTCAAACTTTTTGACCTGCAGGGACGCCTGGTCAAAGATTTGACTTCGTCCGTAGCCTGGCATGGCAATGGCGGCGGTGTGGCTTATTGGCATCCAGCAAGTTATTCAAGCGGGGTATATGCGATCCAAATGCAAGTAGAGAAACATGTTTGGCAGAGTAAGGTGATTATGCAGAAGTAGCAATAAACTTCTTCAGATAATGAATATATTTCTCATTTTTAATGGAGGCTGTATGACATTTTGGAAATTTGCACTTGCGCTACCGTTTCTTACTTTTGCGCTGCATTTTACCCAGGTGCCGACATTGGTATCGGCCGGGGTCGGTCGATGGACTGTCGAGTTTACACTCAGCGACACCACAGATGTGGAGGTAGCCATTGTGAACCTCCGAGACTCCTCCATCATACGCCATCTTGCTGCGGGTATGCTGGGCGCCAACCCGCCTGCTCCTCTGGTTGCCAATACCCTGCACCAGACACTATTCTGGAATGGCAGAGGCGATATGGGAGACAGCATCATCGTACCATCGGAATCGTTGACCGTTCGCGTTCGCGCGGGTATGTCCGTGGTGTTGAACAAATTGGTCGGCAATGATCCGTATCGCTTCGGCATTCCCGGTGTCGAAGGCTTATGGTCGCTTCGCGGGGTTGTAGGAAATCCGGACGGATTTGTTTATGTGTTTGGTACATCAACCAGTGATGGAGCGTCGGTAGTGCGACGTTACGACGTTACAGGAAATTATATCCGCACGGTCTTTCCTTTTCCCGCCAGTCTGCCATCGAGTAAATTGACAGGTTGGGGGGTTAATAACTGGAACGGCTCCTACACGCCAGCGGTTGGTAGCGGCACGCCTGTGGCTTTGAGTCCGTTTTTTATTTCTGGAGTCAGCGGTAGCGGTGTTCACGCGTTTTACGGGGGCGGTTGCCGAGGTGTCATGATGCCAGTCCTGGATAGCGGAAAATTGTTTTTCCTCGACGACGGTGATAGTCGTAACAAAATGGATTGCTTCAGCTTTTCGACCGACGGCAGCCGCACAGGTGACGCGGTTCAAATTCCTTTTATCACCTCGCCGGATTTGCCCAATTCCGGCTGCTGTCCTGATGTCCGTGCCGGATTTCCACTTTTATGCGAGTCGCCGGACAGGAATAATTATTATATCACAGGCATTTGGCAATATTCGGGCACTACAGCTTCCGACACCGGTTTTTGGAAGGATGGCCAAGTTTTCAAGGTCAATAAGAACACAGGGGTGGCTACCTCTCTAATCCGGTTAGACTCCGTACCCTTGACTTCTTCGCAACGCACCGTGAAAATCAACCCTTATAGCAGCGACTTTTCCTCATTTTCAGCCATCCACGGCATGGCCTGCGACGATTCTGGTCGTTTGTTTATCTGCGACCGCCAGCACGGCCAAATCGGAGTGTATGACACGTCTGGTATTTTTCTAGGAAAAGTGCCGGTCAAATATCCCGATCGCGTATACGTCAACCATGCATCAGAAGAGATGTACGTGCTGTCCCGTAATACGTCAGGTTATAAGAGAGGTAGCATGGTGCTTTATAAGTTCAATAGCTGGCGTAGTTCGCCGGCTCCAGCTTGTTCTGTTACGGTCAGTTCGGATGCATCTGCAAGCCCAGGTTTTATGGTCGTAGTACCACAGTCAGACCGAACGTTGATATGGGTCGGTAATACGGGTATGAACGATGTCAACATATACGAGAATAAAGGTACGTCATTAGTCTTATTAAAAGCACTCAGTTCCAGCAGCAAAAACTGGTTCGGCGGTTTCTTTCGTCCTGCCCTAGATAGGCGCACGGAAACGGTTTACATCAATGATGGTTGGAGGGGAGTTGGAAAAATAACCGATTGGACCAAACCTGAATTTGTGCCCTGCACTTTGTCCACGGGTAAGCGACTAACCGGCGGCGATATTTTAATCGGTTTCGACAATCACATGTATGTCCAGGGAGGGGGACAAACAGGTGATTCGCTTTATAGATTCACATTGGACCGCCGACCCGCGCCTGCCAATTGGCCCAATACTAGGCACAATGTCCTGACTCCTGGTTCTTGGGATCACTGGGGCGCGCTGCTGGGGTTCAAAGGCGGCGCTGTTTCACCGGATAAGAAAGTCGCTCTCTTCAGCCCCTTTTGCGTAGTTGCACTGGCTGACAGCGGCCAGACCGAGCGTATTTCCGTCGGAGGATCTTATTTTCCCAAGGACTGCGATACCATAATAATGATGAATAATACGGTTTTGCAGGGCTGTCTAAAATATGATTTGCTGGGAAATCTGTATGTTGGTATAAACGGTCGTTCCAAGTATCATCAAAGGCCTGCGGTTTTCAAGAACAGCACCCCGTATACAAATGGAGTGGGTTCAATCGTAAAATATTCCAAGGGTGGCAAAGGAAGTGTCAAAGGACCGGGCTGCTGTTGGACATCAGATAATTTGGAAGCTGATGCTGTGGGGTACGAACGTATCTATACGCCAGGGCTTGCCCCATTTTCAGGAATCGGCGCCGGCGGTGCGGTAGGTGGTACTGGTTGTAGCTGCATGTCACCCCGTTTTGATGTGGATTATTACGGCCGTCTTTTTGTGCCCAACGCTATCACGGACAAAGTGACCGTTGTGGATAACAACAGCAATGTCATTGTCACTTTTGGCGAGTACGGCAATTTCGACTCGCAAGGTCCAGGAAGTCTGGAACCAGGGCCTTCCATACCTTTCTGTTACCCGGTCGGCGTCGTGGCTTCGGATAATTACATCTACGTCACAGATTTCGGCAACAACCGACTTGCTCAGGTAAAGATGGCTTATGCTCTGGAAAATATACACCTGCCCCTGACTGGTTCGGACGATGCGGCAGCACCCAATCGTCTCCCCATGACATTGGCTGCGGCTCCCAATCCATTCAACCCTTCAGTAACCTTGTCGTTGTCTGGGTTTCTGTCCGAGGAAATTTCCCTTAAAGTATATGATCTTTCCGGTAAGGTGGTAGCCGATCTTACCAAAAAAATCAATCAAGGACGTGTGATCTGGAACGCGCAGGGAATTGCTTCGGGTGTGTATACGATCGTGGCTAAAAATGGAACATTGACTTTGACGAGGAAAGTCATTTATTCAAAGTAGCATGAAAACTCATAAGATTTGTCATTTTATGAATAAAACTAGTTTTATAAGGGGAGTATTATGCGTTCAAGAAAAATGATTTTTGCTTTACTGACACTATGTGTTTTGACAAGCATTGGGCATGCAGTTAAAGCATTTCCGGCGAAGGTAATGGTTCAAATAGGAGATACGGCCAACTTTGGTCCACTTTTCGGAGAAACTAATGATACTTCCATCAGTTCAATAGTCCCAGAAGTTATAGTATCTCCTGTAAATGGAACTGTTACATTGATGCCAGCCAGAAGAAGTTTTTGGATGGCAATGCCGAACGGATTACCGCGTAAATGGATTCCAGTTACCTGGTTTCGGTATATCCCCAAAGCAGGATTCACAGGAGTTGATTCTTTCTCATATAAAGTAAATGATGGTATTGGTTTGTCAAATACGGCTTCATGTATTATTCGTGTTCATCCGGTTGAACCTGGTGCTATGACTGTTCTTGTTGTTGCTAACAAAAATTTAGAATCGACGCTGTCCGATAAAATAAACCGTCTTAAAGATGACCTTGCTAGAGAGGGATATCGACCAAGAATTGTTTATTTCAATTATATAGCGAAAAATCCAGATACTTTAGCCGCTCGTGAGTTATGGGATACCCTGTCAAATGAATACAATAAACTAGATGGATTTATGGCTGGTGCCATAATATTGGGTAGGATGCCTTCTACTTACAGTAGTTTTCAGAAATATCCAAAGAACACAGCTCTCATAGGTGAATTTTCATATTGGAATATGTCTCTATGGTTAAGTGATATGGAAGCTAATGGTATGTTTTATCATTATGCAGACTCTGGAAATGTAAGGAATGGCTCTGATACAATATTCTCTGGTTTTGATTCATGGGACGGTCTTCCGGGAAACGCCTTGCGTCATATTTGGATAAGTCGATTTATTGGTCAAAGTCGATTCGGTCTTCCTGTTTATGGTGATTCGGTAACTTTGCTTAAGAGAATGCTTGATGCCAATCATGACTATAGAACTGGTACTTCTAGACTCCCACATAAGGCGTATTATACGGTTTGGGGAAACAAAACACTTTCGGATACTGCGATGAAACAGGTCTTTCCGGAAGTCTTCAAACTCCCTGTAACAGGAAAAATTATCAACTCTCCTGGTGATACAGTGAACAGGATTTTTACTCCTTATTTAGCTGGCGAGGCAGGAGAAATGTGGGATGTAGGCACCCACGCAAACATAAATTTCCTTAATCCTACACCGAATTGGTTAAAATTTGAAAGTGATTCCCTTTTTGATAGGCCCTTTCAAAATAGAGTAGTTTTTATAGATGGTTGCCATGCAGGAGGAGGTGGCTCTCTTGCTAATATGCACCTGCAAACCAGAGGTGGAGGGTGTGTTCTTTCCGTTGGATTTATTGATTATCACTCCTATAATATGGCTTATACTATTGCAAGTGACACTTCAACAGTCAAGAAAAGAATGCGTAAGTATTTGGCCTCAGGTCAATCGTGGGGACGTGTCTGGATACGCAGTGGAATGCCTACATCGGGAACATACTGGCACGGTGATTTGTCAGTAAGAGTAATGATGGCTCCGTCTAATAAGGTGCCGGTTATCACGCAGCTTAGAAAAGAAATACAGACGGGAAATAAAATTCGTTTGATTGCAGATGCTCGTGATGATGATGGAACTATTACAGCGTATGAGTGGTGGTTCAGTAAGAAGTATAACAGCGGGAGAAATGAGCCGGATACCGTAACAACACAATCGTCAATCGACATTGATGCTGCCAGATGCACAACTAATGTCCGTTTGGAAATAGTTGATAATTACAAAGCTAGATTTTTTCTGACAATGCATAAGGATAGCATTGCAGTACGACCGGCTCCGACTTTAGGTGCCGAACAAATAAATAAAAGATTCCAAAATGTATTATCTGTATCTCCAAACCCATTTAATTCGAATGCACAGATTAGTTTCTATTCTGCAGAAAAAGGGCTGGCTCTTCTTTCAATATTTGATGCAAAGGGGTCAGAATTATTTAGAAAGCCGTTTTCGGTTGATAAAGGGTATGTTCTAAAACATCAATGGAACACAGCCTCGAACGGTGGCAGACAATTGCCTGCAGGAACGTATTTTATCTCACTAAAACTTGGTTCTAAACGATTATTAAAGAAGGTTATACTACTCAGATAATTAGCGAAAAAAAAATATTTTAAAAAAGTGCTAAAGTTTTTTTATAAACTGCCGATAACCTCAGTAGGGGATATTGTTTATAATGGCCCCGCATTGTGCGGATGAAAGGGGAAGTTCATACGTAATAATGGGTTAGGAGCAACCAAGGGAGGTTTTTTATGCCTGAGCCAATCGGAAGACCTGATTTTAGTACAATAATCAGGGATAACAAAGTTAATCTTGAGCGTGAAGCAAAAAGAAATGTCGAGGCTCAGAAAGCCAAGGAGAACTTGGATAACAATGTCCGAAGCACCGAGCGAAGAGAGAAAATTCGTACAACTGAACTCGATCGAAAAGATCAACTTCAGACAAAAGTAGTCGAAAAAAAAATTGAAGAGACTCAGCAGTCAAGACGGACCGAGGATAGAAGTAATCCCAGATCGGGTGATATTATCAATGTAGTAGCCTGATGCTAATGGTAGTGTTTAGTCAAGGTCGTCGTACGAGCTGTAAGTGTTGTCGTACCATCTGTATATCTTCCACTCATTTGAGGCGGGATTTTTCTTAAGTATAATTCTTGTGGGTATCTTACCCGGTCCATCTTCTACAGTGAACTGGACAAAAGGGTTTCTTTGTGTAATTGTCATCGCGATGTTGCTAATTTTGAAGTCTGCCGTGTCAGCATTTGCATCGAGCGGTGAATAATCAAATGATAGGGATATGTCAGATATCGGCCCTGTTGAAGAAAAAAGATTTCTGGCAACAGATACATCTTTGTTTTTGTCGGTGTAGTACTTAACTACTGAAATGCTGTTTTCTGTTACAACTTCTGAATTCCAGGTAGCCGGATCCGGTGATCTGTTTTCCTCGTTGTAATAGGAAGTAAGAGATTGGCTCATGTAAAAACGGTACTCGTCATCAAGAAGTCTTTCGTACAGGGACGGCACTCTTGAATTATATGCAATCATAAGGTTTTCAAATACATTTTCGGGCATATCAAGAGGAAGTGCGCTTGGACCGGCGTTGTCAGTTACAGTGGGAAACCAGGTGGAAGGACGGAATAAAGAGAGATCCCTGCTGCTGCAGCTAATTATGAGCAACAGTGTAAAAGCCAGTGTAACTGTGGTCAAAAGCAGTTTCATGGATAAAAAATAATCAATCTTGTTACTGATAGTCGCTTTAAATAATTTTAAACCTATGGATAAACTAATACCTAAAACGGATTGGACCAAACTTGTTCAGCTGAAAGTTAATCCGGATATCTTAAGTGCTGAATTATCAGTTCATATTCGAAAAGAGACACCGCGACCTACGATAGAGCAACTAAAGAGTTATCTGGATAATCATGGAATCTGTTATGGTATTCAAAATGATGCATTAATGCGTCTGGCATCCACACCAGGAGCTGATGGCGCGGTGCTTGTCGAAACGGTTGCCAGGGGCGTTGCTGCAGAAAAACCGGTTGCAGATGTGATAGAATATCTGATCTCTTTACCTTCAGAGATTCATCCAAAAGTTTTACCTGATGGCAATGTTGATTTGCGCGATCTTAACAAGATAACAAATGTTAATGAGGGTGACCCGCTTGTGCGGAAAATTCCCGGGAAAAAAGGGAAGAGTGGTCACAATGTCCGGGGAGAGGTTATTCTTCCCGCTGCGTATCGACCAGCATCTTTGCCAATAGGTCTGAATACAGTTGCTTCGCCTACAGATCCGAACTTACTGGTTGCTGGGTGTACTGGCAGTATTGTTAGATTAGGTAATTTCTACAACGTTTACAAAGAATATGAAGTAAAGGGCGATATTGATTACTCAACCGGAAATCTGGAGCTGGCTGGTTCTGCAAAAATAACGGGCACCGTTCGACCTGGTTTCCTGGTGCGTGTTTCCGGCAACCTGCTTATCGAAGGTGATGTAGAAGATGGATCCATAGAGTGCGGCGGTAAACTTATTGTTAAGGGTGGTGTAATCGGGAAAGGAAAATCCTCGATTTACGCTGCATGCGGTATCGAGGTCCGTTATGTTAATGGGCACAAGCTCCGAACACCAGGCACGATTATAATTCACGATGAGTGCATGAGTGCAAAAATCCAAAGCGGTGAGGATGTGCATATTGGTGGCAGAGGTGTTATGGCCGGCGGTGAAGCCTATGTGTTCAGGCAGATGAATGCCAAGATTCTTGGCGCAGAGAGCGGTATTTACACCGATGTTTATTTTGGATTCGACACCGTGTTAGGCGGTCGTCAGGCCGACATAAGATCTGAGATCGAAAGAATCACTATACATAATTCCTCGCGCAGGGTAGAATTGTATGCAGCTTTCAAACAGGCATATGAGACAAAATCACCGTCAGATTTAGATAGAGCCGCTGCTTTAAAAACAGATCTGAATGAGGATTATGACAGACTTGAACTGCTTGAGCAGGAGGATGCATCCATAACTGAGCAGAGACTCAAGGATAATGCACCCAGTGTGGTAGTTCGGGATACAGTATATCCCGGTGTAAAACTGGCTTCACCCATAACGCAGACTTTCGTTAAGGATAAGAAATCGATGGCTGGTACCTACTTCGTTAACAACGGCGAGATAGTTTTCCGCCGCGGTTAATTTTTTGCCGGTTTCATCAAAAGTGGCTTGAACCCATTAAATTATAGATTTATCTTCCCTGTATGCAAAAAACAACGATTTACACAATTATTGCCTTTGTTTTCTTGTCAGCTGCAATGCTTTTTTCGCAGAATCCATCTGATGATATGGAACTTATTCACTATCGTCTTGGAATGCGCCATTACAAAGCCAAGGAGTATACCAAGGCAGTAGAAGCATTCAACAGAATGCTAACTTTCAGACCTGGTCATGCCCCATCGCATCACATGCTTGGCCTCTGTTATCTCGAGCAGAAGGATATTCCTCAAGCTATTTCCAGTTTGCGAAAAGCGGCAAGATTTGACGGTGAAAACACTGACGTTCTGAAAGCACTTGCAGATGGCTACGCGGCAAATAACGAAAAAGAAAAGGCTATGGCTCAGCTCCGGCTGGCCATTGATAAAGAAAAAAACAGCGATAAAAAGAGCAAGTTCGAGAAGGATATGGCTATGTTGTTGGGCGCAGTAAAATCTCAACAGGCTACAACTTCAAAGACTGCATATTCTGCAAAAACTGCCGATTCTATTGTGGTTGCTGCTCCTTCAGCACAAAGCAAACCGCAGCCTTTCATGTCAAAAGACACACTGCTTGTCCGGGCAGCTAAACTTATCGCCGACAGCAGTTATCAGGAAGCCTTAAAAGAGACCCGTTTTCTGCTTACTAAACATCCGGGCAAGCCTGGTGCCTATTACTATGCTGCATTGGCGCGACTTGGTCTCAAGCAGACAAAAGAGGCGCTTTACAATTTCAAAAGAGTTGTCGCAGATCCGCAGTTCGGTAAATCAGCATCCGAGTATGTATCTCTTCTTGAGACTGCTGCACCATTAAAAGATGTAAAAAAAGGACTAAATACAACTGTCAAAGCCAAGTCTGAAAAAGTTGACTCTTCGAAAATGGCAGCAGTCGATACGGCAAAGACTATCGCTCCGGTATCAACCCAGTTTGTTTTTCCTATTACTGACAAGCTGAATTTTGTGATAGAAGATACATCCGCAAAAGATGGTCAGCGTATGCTTGCTGCACTTGACCTTTATCTTGCTGAAAGGCCGGATCCTGCTATTAACCAGCTTAGAAGCATATATCAGACTTCACCACGTTCAAAAGAGGCAGATAACGCTTTATACAATCTCGGACTTATTTACGCAAAGCTGCGGTTGTGGGATAATGCAGTTCCATTCTTGTCAAAGGTGAACAAAGAATATCCTGGATCGGATGTTGCGGCAGCATCAGCTGCTCTTTTGGGGCACTCCTATGCTGGTCGAGGCGATGCTGACAGTGCTTTTGCCGTTTTCGATCGCTTTATCGCAAAATATCCAGGTAATAGTAAAAGTCTTGAGGTTATTTCAGCTAAGGGAGATCTCCTATTCAGTCAGGGCAAGTGGCCGGCGGCTCAGAGTGTTTATGCAGCAGGTCTTGCAATCGCAGCAACGCCATCATCAAAAATTGAGATGAATCAGAAAATCGGTGAATGCTTCTGGAAACAATCCGAGTCGGCAAAAGCGGTTGAATATCTGAAGGTGGCTGCCGCGGATTCCACATCGACTACTGAATCGGCACAGCGTGCTGTATTCCGTCTTGCTGATGCCTATTTTAAAATCAAGAATTTTGAAAATGCTCTTCGATTTTACAGACAGGCAATTGCACGCTTTCCATCATCGACAGATGTTCCTTGGGCTCTTTACCAGATGGGTAATATTCATCGTCGCGGCGGTCAGGCAGATGCCGCCATAAAGGTTTATGACAGACTGATAGGTGAGTATCCAGGCAGTTATTGGGCATCTCAGGCAAAATGGCAGCGTGACGATGTGGTATGGGAAAATGATTATAAGGAAATCCTCCGATGACCGACGAAATGCTTATCGATACACTTGTCGATAACTATTCATCACAGTATAGAATCTATTCTGCACTGCTTGACAGCATTCGTGCAGGACAGATGAAGCTCAATTCCGCTGAAATTGCAGGAGTTATTCCTATTCTGGAAGCAAGGAACAGAGATTTTGATACTATCAAAAACATGACTGTTCAGATCAATGATGCAAGGCTGGAGTGGGAAAAGCGAGGGGCCTCAATACACACTCTGAATGCCGAAACCTTAAGAACTCTGCTTGGCAACATTAGGGCAATATTATCAGAGGTTTTAGAAGAGAACAAACGGCTTGAAACAAGTCTCTCAATACTAATCGGTAAAAAATGATAGAAACGCCAGTGTCAAAGCCCGATGTAAATGTTCTTCTGGAAGCTTTTCAGCATTTTGAAAAGAATGCCAAAAAGCTCGAGACTGCATACCTTAAAATGCAGGACGATTTCCAGAAAGTCAACATTGAGCTTGATGCAAAAAACAACTTTCTCTCACAGATTTTACAGAATCTTACCAATTCCGTTGTGGCTGTTGATTCAAATGGTATTATAACAGGCTTTAATCAGGCTGCTGAAAAGCTGACCGGCCACTCTATGACTGATGTTGTCGGTCTTCCATATCATCAGATTCTAGGCAGCGATGTAGCTGAAGAGCAAAGTCTTCTATATACATTGACTTCAGGTATTCATATTGCAGAACAGGAGAAAGCGATACCTCATAAAGATGGTTACGCGGTGCCTGTCTCTTTCAGTACATGTTTGCTAGAGGACGGCCATGGAAAACTGCTGGGTGCCTTAGAAGTTTTGAGGGATTTGTCAGAAGTCAAGAGGATGCAAGAGGAGATTCAGAGAAGTAAAACTTTGGCGGCTTTGGGTGAAATGTCAGCTGCAGTTGCTCATGAAATAAGAAATCCTCTCGGTGCCATAGGTGGTTTTGTAACACTTCTCGAAAGAGATCTGGAAAATCAACCGCAGCAGCTTGATTTGGTCAGAAAGATAATTGCAAGTCTATCAAGTCTGAATAAGATTGTCAGCAATCTGCTTCTCTACACACGACCGCTTGCACTGCAGCTTCAGCAGGTAGATCTTGCCGATCATGTCGGCCAGGTTATGGATTTTGTCACAATCGGTCTTCGGGACAATTCTGTCAGGTTTGAGAAAACATTTCCTGCTGCTCCGGTTACCATGAATGTAGATCCGGAAAAGTTGAATCAGGTTCTCATAAATTTGCTGCAGAATGCGGTGCAGGCAATTACCGGACCCGGTGTAGTAACTGTATCCATATCAGAAAAAATTATTGAAGGCAGAGAAAAACTCTTTCTGCGTGGCATTAGGCAGGACAGGATAGTTTATATTGATATTGAAGATACTGGTAAGGGCATAAAGGAAGAGGATATAGGGAAACTGTTCAACCCGTTTTTTACAACCAGAGTAGATGGCAACGGGCTAGGACTCTCTATAGTAAAGAAAATTGTTGAACTGCATGGCGGAGAAATTACTTTAAGAAGTGAGGTCGGCAAGGGTACAGTGTTTACTGTTGCTCTTCCCGCATAACTATCACAGACAAGGGTTGAAAGAATATGGCGGAAAGCAGAGTACTTGTAGTTGATGATGATCCGAACATGAGGGGTATGTTGACTACTGCCCTATCAAGGAATACAGACTATCAGGTATGGGAGGCGGATTGCGGTGAGCGTGCTC
>JAEUSG010000693.1 GCA_016788315.1 Fibrobacterota bacterium
ATGAGACGCACGCAAACTCCTTTCTTGTTAATAACACATACAGGGCATCTGACAAGATGACACTTGGTCTTTTGGTCTCACGAGCTGGTAACAATGGAACAGATACCAGAGCTGCCTTGGCCAAACTCTATGCAACGAATGGTATTTATCAATTTACATCAGGAACAAGTCCGTCGTTTACATACAGCTACAATAATGGAATAACATCGATAGGCGAGAATGGCAATTTCCTGCTTGAGCGTACTTCTCCCGTGACCAGGGTTTTTGCTGGCGGAAGGTTGGGAGACGATCTGTTTTCTTTTGATGCATATGCTGGTTTGGAAATGTCTGGAACAGATGGCGACACAACTGTAGATTACAGTTATAGCGAAACTGAAGCTTCATCAACTACATCAGAAAAAGAAAATCAGGTTGCAAGCGGTGTTACATCCGCAAACAGGATTGCCCTTGGTGGTAGAGTAAGTAAGGCATTCGCTGAAAAAAGGGTTTTAACTTCAGGTGCTCTTGAAGTGGGATTGTATACGGGTTCAATAGAATCAAACCGCGATGTTTCTTATAACCTTGTCAGAACAAATACAAATGCATTGATTACAGACCGTACAACACAGAATATTACTGAAAATTTTAAATGGTTAGATGGTGATGTATCAGGAATGACAGCAGCTCTTTCCATAACAACAAAATTTCAGATTGATCCAAAGCTGACTTTAGGGATTGGCTGCGGCTATAATTGGCTGACAACAACAACCGCTTATCTCGCTACTCATAGCTATAGCAGTTCAAGAACATTCAACGATGGTGATGCTTATACAAACGATGCTGATGATTACAGAGAAACGACAAACGATGGTTTTATTAACAGAAAAGCTGAACGGATTCAAACATATGGGCGTGTAACCCTCCCCGTTGGTTTTGTCTGGGATGTGAATTCCAAGTGGCAGGTACGTGCAAGCGCAAGTCATCAGATAGACGTAAACAGAGTAACAAACAGCGCCCTCGAGAACGGTGCCAATACGTCTACAACAACAACGGTTTACGGTGATGGAAGAATTGAAAAGACAAACGGCACTGCAACACCACAGACATTGGTTTCAAGTCTAACTGGTAATCCATCGAATACTGTGGTTTCTCAGACACTGTTTGCTTATGGTGTTGGTTTCAAACCGCTGCCGAATTTTACAATAGACTTGAATACTGTTTTCCGCAACTTCGCAGGAGAGGATCCAGAGGAACTCTGTATGCTGGATCTGGAATGGTATCGCAGTCTCTATTTGTCCGCAACATTCTTCTTTGGCGCAGCTCCTAAAGCCGCGACAGAAAACTAAAGCGGGAGGAAATACAATGAAAAATATTATTCAAATACTTACGCTAGCGCTTGTTACAATTATTTCAGTCGGCTGCGGTAGAACTGATAATGAGGTTGCACCGGCAGCTTCCACTGCATCCTTTTCATCCTATGACGACATTGACGGTTCGGTTACTGCCACACTTGTTCGAAGCGGACTTTTATGGGATCGCAGAAATTCTGGTACGGTTCCAATTCAGTCTGATTCAGCGATTTTGCTTATTGCTTTCCCAAAAACAATGAGTAAGTCTGCCTCAGTAACATTGAAAAGGGTAAACGATAATCAGGATATTCCTGTTACTGTAACCTGGGACGTAGGCTCAAATTATTCTACCCTCAAAATTAATCCTACATCAAATCTTCAGAACAAGAGAAGATATTGGCTTAAAATTGCGGCAAGCAGCATTATAGATTCACGCGGCAACAAGTGGGATAATGATGGTGACAAGGTAGGTGGAGAGACTATTGATGATGATGTTACTTTCTACTTTACAACGGTAGACACAGGTAATCTGGTTGGCGTTCCAACAGATATCGAAATGTACGTAGCTGATGAATGGGAGCCAGCTTTACTGGGATCTCTTTATTGTTGGGTGAATGGAACAGGACAGACACCGACAACTAATACCTATGTCAATTCAGTCTATTATCTTCGTGTTACTGATAGGAACATCAAAGCAGATAGATCAAATATGGATACAATAGGACCATACTTGGGAACCTTCAGTTCTACACACTATAGACTTGTAGATGGTGAGACAAACAGAACAATTCCTGCTGCAATAACACTGGTCGACGATCCTGATACATCATATAAGATTAATAATTCAACTGTAAGAATTCAGCCGGACAGTAATTTGATGCCGAATAAGACATATTATGTTGTTGTTCAGCAGAATCTTATTTCTGACGTAACCGGTAACAAAATGGGAACCGATGATGGCCCGGGCGGTGACACTGTGATGTTCCGAATTACAACAGATGATTCATTAAGCGGTGGTACTGTTGTTGGTAAAGATGTTGATGGCCCTGTTGTTGTATCTTATATAACCAAAAGAATCAAATTTGATGAGTTAGTTGATACAACGACAATTAATAATTCAACTATTTGGTATAAAGATGCCGGTAATGTCGAAAGACCGCTTCTTTTAACATTATCTGTTGAATATGACAATACAGGTAAACCAGTATCGGTTGTAACTGTAACTCCTGATGCCGGATATCCAACGGGAACGCTGTATATCAATCTTCGTAAGATCAAGGATCGTCTTGGTAATTACGGATTAGGTGCAACACCTACTTCAAGGACACTGTAATAAAACCGTTTTTTTTCGTGCCGTCTTTATATTTCGGAGAGGGGCTTGTTTACATAGTAGTAAACACCCTCTCCGTTGTTATGTATAAGAAGCTTGGTGTCTCCAATGAAGCCATTGGACAGACGAGTTTACTTTATCTGCCATGGATTCTGAAAATGTTCTGGGCTCCTCTTGTTGATGGAAGAGCAACAAAGCGATTCTGGATTATTATAACCCAGGCACTCATTTCTCTCGCAATTGGCGGTGCTCTTCTATCCTTGGGAACATCATGGCTTTTCCCACTTACATTAGCAGCATTTGTTTTGGCAGCATTCTTGTCTGCCACGCATGATGTTGCAGCAGATGGATTTTACATGCTGGCTTTGAATAAAGAACAGCAGAATTTATATGTTGGTATCAGAACGCTCTTTTACAGACTTGCAATGATATTCGGCAGCGGTGCATTGGTTTATCTTGCAGGAAAATGGGAGAGCAGTGCGGGTAGCATTGCTGCCGGTTGGATGCGGGTTCTTGGAATAGTTGCCGCTGTTTACGCTGTGCTGTCTATTTATCATGCTTATGTGCTGCCGAAACCGGCCGAAGATAAGCCGTTGAATCTTGAAGGAAAGTCCGGATCATCTGTTCCATTGGTGACTGTTTTTGCAAACTATTTCAAACAGTCAAGAGTTGTTGTAGTAATTCTATTTATAATCTTTTATAGATTTGGCGAGGCATTGCTTTTAAAGATGGTTGCACCTTTCATGCTTGATACTGTTGCAAATGGCGGGCTTGAGCTCTCAACATCACAGGTTGGCATCGTGTATGGCACAATAGGATTGATTTCTTTAATGTTGGGCGGTATTACAGGTGGAGTGGTGCTGGCAAAGTATGGTTTAAAAAAGAGTATCTGGCCTTTTGCACTTATAATGAATATTCCCTCGCTGTTTTTTGTTTACATGGCAGCTGTTAAGCCTGCGTTACCGTTTGTGTATGCGCTTGTTGCTGTTGAACAGTTTTCCTATGGCTTAGGAATGACCGCATTAACTGTTGTGCTGATGGCTTCGTCGAAAGGTGAGGGCAAAACATCTAATTTTGCTATATCAACCGGCCTTATGGCTATAGGCATGATGGCACCCGGATACATTTCCGGATGGGTTCAACATTCGCTTGGTTATACACAATTTTTTACTCTCGCAGTTCTCCTTTGCATACCAGGTATGGTGTTAATACCATTTCTCCCCAAAAGAATATTTTCAGAATAGTATATGCTGCATCCAACATTGTTTATATTTGACTCGGTCGTTATCGTTTGAATATTTTACTTTAGAAAAAATCTATTTCTTTATGGAAAACAAGCACTTACCGATAGTTGTTATAGTTGGGCGCCCTAATGTAGGGAAATCTGCGCTCTTTAATCGTTTACTCGGCCGCAAGGCGGCTATTGTAAATGAGAAGGCGGGCACTACACGTGACAGGCATTATCAGCAGATGGACTGGAATGGGCGTGAGTTCATTCTTGTCGACACAGGCGGTCTTGCTGATAAAGAAGACACAATGGGTCACTTTATTACCGAGCAGGTCGATCTTGCTATTAAAGAAGCTGATATAATTCTCTTTCTGGTCGATGCAATTGTAGGTATGACAGATCAGGAATTGTCGGTTGCAAGAAAACTGCGTAAAGTGCACAATAAGGTACTTTTAGCGGCAAATAAAACCGACAATGAGGAGCGCAAAGAGTTTGTTCATGAATTCATGCGTCTCGGTTTCGGCGAACCTCACTCGGTGTCTGCTCTTCAGGGTATCGGAACTGGTGATCTTTTGGATGCGCTGGTTGAAATAATACCTGAAACAGGCAGATGGTCTGATGCAAAAAATGGTAAACCTATTCTTAGGCTCGCTATAGTTGGTCGGCCAAATGTCGGTAAGTCAACACTTGTTAATCAACTGACTGGTGAACATCGTGTTATTGCAGACGGCACACCAGGCACAACACGCGACTCTGTAGATACTTTCATGGAAACAGATAAGTACAGCTTTGTTTTGATTGATACAGCCGGCTTAAGAAAAAGATCGCACGTAGATGAACCTATAGAAAAACAGGCAGGAGAGCATACCGACAGAAGCCTTGAACGCTGCGATGTTACGCTGCTCCTTCTTGATGGAACTATGACCCTTGATGAGCAGGATCTGCGTATTCTTACAAAGGCGCGTGAAAGAGGTAAGGGAATCATTATCGGAATTAACAAATGGGATCTCGTAGCAAAAGATGACAAGACCTTTGATGTCAGGGTAAAAGAGATGCGTGAAAAGGTTCCTGAATTGGAACATGTGCCATTTATTTCGTTGTCCGCATTGTCTGGTCAGCGGGCTGGAAAAGTTCTTGAAATGGCAGAGACCGTTTTTGCGCGTATGGAAAAGAATATAGCTCCACAGGATTTAAAAGCGTGGCTTGAAGAGTGTGTTGAGGCTCATCACCATCCATCGGCTAATGATAAATTTGTCAACTTTTATAGTGTATTACAGGCCTCAAAGAGACCGCCGGTTTTTGAATTCAAAGTGAACCAGCCGACAAAAGTACGTGATTCGTATACAAGATATCTTAAAAACAGATTTAATGAGCGCTTTGATATGGAAGGGGTGCCTGTCGAATTTAAATATTCAAAGAAAAGGCGGCCCTGATAAGTTCTAACGGGGGAGAAAATGTTTACTGCATTAACAGTTCTTGTGATCTGCTATCTGCTTGGTTCAATTCCTACAAGTATTATCGTCTGCAAAAAACTCAAAAACATTGACATCAGAGAGCATGGATCCGGAAATGCCGGTGCTACTAATGTTTACAGAGTGATGGGGCTCAAAGTAGCACTTTTCGTGCTGGCAATAGACGCTCTTAAAGGAGCTGTTGCAGTTATTGTTGCAAAAAATATGATGTGGAGTTGGGGAGACGCTGCAGGAATGTTTGGCGGTCTAATTGCAATTCTCGGACACATCTGGACAGTTTTTGCGGAGTTTAAAGGCGGCAAGGGAATTGGCCCCGCACTTGGCGTTTTCATAGCACTTCTACCATTTCAGGCAGCCATATCTTTGGGCGGCTGGATATTTATTGTTTACAAAACAAAAACGGTCTCAATTGCATCAATTTCTGCCGGTTTTCTTCTTTTCCTAAGCACATTAATCACCCATGTTGCCTGTCCTGAATCGACAAATATACGTCTTGTTATTTTTACTTTTTTAGTAGCTGTTCTTATTGTTGTTACTCACCGGAAAAATATCGGCCGCATAATGGCTGGAACAGAAAATAAACTGACATTCGGCAAAAAGGATTCTAACGAATGAAACGGCTAACAGTTCTCGGTGCCGGCAGCTGGGGTATAACCCTTGCGATAATCCTGCACGATAACGGACACAAAGTTACTTTATGGGAGTTTGACCCTTTAGTTGCAGATATGCTCAGAACCGCCCGCGAAGAAAAGAGAAAACTACCAGGTGTTTTTCTGCCTGCTGAAATAACAGTCTCCAATGACTTTAAAACCGCTGTAACTGACTCTGAACTTGTTGTATGCGCCATTCCAACGCAGTTTATCAGGCGGGCTGTTAAGCCTTATGCCGAAATTTTGAAAAATAAGTATGTTGTCAATGTTTCAAAAGGAATTGAGACCGGCACATTCAGCCGTATTTCAACTATGTTGAAAGAAGAAGCGGGAGTCGCTTCTGACCATTACGCCATACTATCCGGTCCAAGTCATGCAGAAGAGGTTTCTAAGAAAATCCCAACAACTGTTGTTGCGGCATCTACTAATAGTGAACTTGCTTTGCTTGTGCAGCAGCTTTTTTCTACAAAATATTTCAGGATTTATACTAACGATGATGTTGTTGGAGTTGAATTGGCCGGTGCATTAAAAAATGTAATTGCGATTGCTGCCGGTGTTGCCGACGGACTTGGTTTCGGCGATAATACTAAGGGTGCTCTTCTTACAAGAGGCATGGTGGAAATGACGCGCCTCGGTGTCGCGTTAGGGGCAAAACGGGATACATTCGGCGGCTTAGCTGGAATGGGCGACCTAATTACAACCTGCATGAGTCGTCACAGCCGCAACAGATATGTCGGTGAAGAAATTGGCAAAGGCCGCACTCTTGACGAGATATTAAAGGGAATGTCGATGGTTGCTGAAGGAGTTGAAACTTGTAGATCGGCTAAAGGTCTTTCAGGTACCGCAGCCGTAGAAATGCCAATAACTGATCGAATGTACGCAGTTTTGTTTAATGGTGAAAACCCCTTAGTGTCGGTTAAGTCTCTGATGGAAAGAGAACCCAAACCGGAGGTTATTTAATGGTTGGTAGTAAAATCTATTATTCAATCAGTGAAGTTTGCCGGGAAGTAGGACTCGAACAGCACGTATTGCGTTACTGGGAAACAGAATTCCCATCGCTTAGACCAAAAAAGAACCGAGCAGGCAATAGGGCTTACAGGAAAAAAGAGATCGATCTGGTAAAGTATATAAAGTTTCTGCTATACGATAAAAAGTACACCATTCAGGGTGCAAAAAAGGTTGTTAACGATAATAAGAATGTAGATGTAGAAGCCCTGGAACAGGAACAGGCTGAGACTATCATTTCTATTAAAAAATCACAGATTAATGAGATTAGAAACGACCTTCGAGCCCTTCTCGAATTAATAAAAAAATAATCGCTAAAGTTTTTCTCAAATCTTCCGATAACAAAAAGGGATGGATCTGTACGCTTGGGGAAGCAGTGCACTCCTTCCAATAGAAACGAAGAGGTTGAAGAAAGACACACATCAGATTCACTATTCTTTCTTCACAATTCAAAAATCTAAGACTTCTGCAGTTTATGCTGCATTGTTTTTGGTTAATGGTTGTGGATAAATAGTGAGCGATGTGTGCAGGGGTAACTTAAACGCCAAGGGAGGGCGCCATGTCACTAATCGCATTATCTCGAAACATTAGCCGTGAGGTTGCTGGAAATCTCAGGACTAACGGAATCTCACTCGCACAGTCAATTAAAAGACTTTCATCGGGACTACGAATTGAAAGACCGCAGGATGGGATTTATGAATACATGCGTGGTAAAAGCATTGAAGGCAATATTCGCATGTATGAGGATATCAAGACAAATCTTAGCGAAAATGAATCTATCCTTACACTTGCAAACGATGCCGCCGATGAAATTATGACACATCTAAATAGTATGCTTGAGTATTCAAGACAGGCTTCTGATGCTAACATGTCAACGGCAGAACGCGATGCACTGTTCATTGAATTTAATGCGGCAAGGACAGAAATTGATAACATTGTAAAAAGTACTAAATATGATAACAGCGGTATCCTTTATGATGCAGGCAAATACAATCAATCAATGGATCTTGCTATTACACCCGACCGCTCTGTTACAATGAATATCACATTGAATCCACTTGACGTAACGGCCGTTGCAGGTAGCGGAATTGTAATAGACAACACTGCCTGGGGCGATGAGAATGATGCCAGTGCTTCAGCTACTGAAATCGAGACAGCGCTTGAAACAGTTCAGACATTCGCTTCACAGGTAAGCGGGTATATCAGTCAGCTTCAGGGCCATATAAGACTCACAGACAGCACTATAGAGAACCATGAGGCTGCAAAGTCGACATTAACAAGTGTTGACGTTGCAGAGGAGATGGCAAACTATACAGCGCTCAATGTGACTCAGGAAGCAGGCATATCAATGCTGGCGCAGGCCAATCTGAGCTATAAATCAATTCTCAAGCTGTACGAGTTTGGCGGCTGATTACTCTTTGCGCTCTTTAAGTTTTACAAAGTCTCTCTTCTGAGGACCTGTGTAAATCTGCCTAGGGCGCCAGATTTTCTTTTCTTTGCTTTCAGTAGCTTCTCTCCAGTGAGCAATCCACCCGGGGAGTCTGCCGATTGCAAAAAGAACGGTCATCATGTTTGTCGGGAAACCAAGCGCTCTGTAAATGATGCCGGAATAGAAATCTACATTCGGATATAGTTTTCGTTCGATGAAGTATGGATCCTTAAGTGCTGCCATCTCGAGTTCCTTTGCAATATCAAGCAGCGGATCTGAAAAATTGATTGCAGCGAAAACATCGTCGCACAGCTTCTTGATAATCTTTGAGCGCGGATCGAAATTCTTATAAACTGCGTGACCGAATCCCATAAGTCTGAACGGATCTTTTTTGTCTTTAGCTTTGTCAATATACTTTTTGTAGTTGTTACCATCTTTGCGGATTTGTGTAAGCATTTCAATAACAGCCTGATTGGCTCCACCATGCAATGGTCCCCAAAGTGCAGAAATTCCTGCTGAAATGGATGCATAAAGGTTTATACCTGCACTCGCAACCGTCCTTACTGTTGACGTAGAGCAGTTTTGCTCATGATCAGCGTGC
>JAEUSG010000714.1 GCA_016788315.1 Fibrobacterota bacterium
CATCACCTTAATACCATTATATGATAGCGGAGGATGGGATGTTAAAGCGCCTTTTACAAGCGCAGACACATAGATCTTTTTGCCTGCGTACTTAGCTGCCGGCAGATGAGCGTTTATCGCTCTGGATGCAAGGGAATCTGACAAAACAATTTTAGCAGAAAGATTGTCGAAGGCACTATCGGAAGTAAGTTTGTAAGATGAGGTATCTCCAAAATGAACTTTTGCACTGTCATAGATATCAAAAGTATTATAAAACAGAGTATCATATGAGAATACAGTGATTGACAATAAAAGTAAGAATATTTTCATTTGATACAGTTATTCTTTCTTTACTTTTTGAACAGGCATTAATCTAACAAATGAATCAAAGAGCGGTGATTCTCCGCTTTTGTTTTTTTCGCTCGAATTGAAAGCATCTAAGAGTGTAGAGAAGGGATCGGAACTGCTGTTTTTGTCAGAACCATTGTCATAGTTGTTTTTCATGGCATCAAGCAGTGTGCCAAACATGTTGTTTTTATCGGCACTTCTGACCAGTTTCGCCTGCTCCTGCGTCAACTGGCCTGATTTAACCAGCACATCGATACTTGAGGACAAAGAGACTTTTTTTGAGGTTTTTTTGGAACTTTTGTTGTAAAATTGAATGTCTTTTACTGACGCAGAGACAGATTCAGTATTTCTGGTCTTTAAGTTCATAGAACCTTCCCTCTCTGTCATCAGTACATTATCAAAAATACTTAATAATTATAAACAGAATAACACATTCCGACATACAAGACAATTGCAATAAAAGTGCCACATAAAATCATTTCTTTGAAGAAGGATATACGTATAGCTTATTAAAATAATTGTTAACGCTATCAGTTGCTCTTGCATCGCCTTCGTGTATTCGACGAGCTTTGCGATGTGATTTTATCACATTCATATTGTTTATTCTGGTGGCGTTTGTATCCAATCTTTTTGCCGCATCAAGCAGAGTACTGTAATCCAAATAATAGTTTTTATTATTCATCATTCTTAAATCAACAGTTCTACTGTTGTCATTAAAAAAGTAACTTGAATCTATGAAAACTTTATT
>JAEUSG010000724.1 GCA_016788315.1 Fibrobacterota bacterium
ATTGCCAGTGATTTAATCCAGTTGTCATCATCGTCAGCGAGCACCTTTAATACAAGATATCTTGTAGGAAGTTCCTCATGCCATTCTCTTCGAAGAGTCTCTTTAATCCATTCAGGCGCTGTTTTATCAGAAAGTCTCAGAAAAAGCTTTACGGCCCTTATCGATGTAGTGCTGTCCAAAAGCTCAAGAGCCGAAGCTCTTACGTGTCTGTTTATACTTGAAATTCTGTTTGCCGCAGATTGTAAGCCTGACAATGGATATATTGCCGCCGCAATAAGAAAGAAGTTTCCCCTGTTGTGCAGGATACGTCTTTCACGAACAGCCAAAGCAAGAAGCTTCTCACCATCATGTTCATCACTTAATAGCGAGGAGTATAATTCGTAGCGCAGCATTAGACGGACTTCCAAATCAAGCAGATCCTCAAGAAGCCTTCGCAGAGGTTCTGAAGGCTGTTCACGCCTTAATACGAGCGACCTTACAGCACACGCTCTTCCTCTTCGTGAGTCTGACGTAAAAACTTCTTCTATTACAGACAGATGCTGATGCAAATGTATCGATAGTGCTTTGTCAACATAATCGAGATCAGCGCCTTCACAATGTTCCGCCTGTTTAATGAGCCATCGACAAGTCCTGGGATCGTTAAACGCACCTGCAGCTTCGAAGGCAAGTTTCCTGTATTCGCCGCCGTAGGCAACAGCAGTATTCAATCCATGCTCAAGTGAATTCCAAATTGCCGGTTCCGCTGATGCAGCTGCAGCCCTAATTCCAGCCTCCAGAGAACCAGGTTCACTCGATAAAAGCAGTTCGCGGATAACCGCTTCAAGCATAATGCGTTCATCCGGATTTGAGCATTTCCATAGCCCAGCAGCAGCACCAGCACGCACACCGGGGTGGACATTTGCAAGGAGCTTGGTGAATCGTCCTTTGTCTACTGGTGCACCGCAGCTTATCAGTGCCTCCATTGAGGCGGCAACAACATTTCCGTCCGTATCATACAATCCCGCTTCGTAAAGTCTTACATACCGTAAATCATACAGGGGAGTCAGAATCCTCATAAACCTGATACGTCCACCTGAATCTGCTCTCGTAAATCTGCCCCATAAAAGCCTCACCGGCTCCTCACCAGGAAGTTTGGCAAGCGATGCAGTTGCAAAATCTGCAATCTCAGGATCTTGATCATCAAGGAAATCCTTTAATAGAGGAAGAGTATTATCCTCTTTTCCGTTTCCAGTTGATACAAGCATCTCTTTTAGCCGTTCCTCTCTCCCGTCACCAAGTGATCTGGCTATACTCTGAGTATAGGATTTTCTCATAAGGATGCAGAGAACGACTAAAAAGACAGAAAAGATAAAGAGCACAACAGTTGCGCCTGACGGGTATTTCTTATACAGAAATAGAATAAAAAGTCCGGCAGCAAGTATTGCAAATGGTTTTATCACCCCTTCAATAAGAATCTTACCACGACCTCGTATATCCTTGTTAAGAGCAGAGAAGAATATCTGGAAATTTGGTGAATATATCGCATCAAAGAGCGCAATTCTTGCTGTAAGACCGGCAATTACTACGAAGAAAAAAGAGCTGCTGAAAAAGGGGTAACCCA
>JAEUSG010000734.1 GCA_016788315.1 Fibrobacterota bacterium
AAGGAATGAATTGATACTTACCATTTGGTCAGGAAATGGACAGACTTTTTCGAACATAAAACGGATTCTTTTCCGCAGATATTCAATATTTTTTATTTCTGCATATGGTTCTACAAGTATCACTTTACCTGCACCGCGGGTCAGGAAAGATATTGATGCCGGATTATATGCTCCAGGTCCAAGTTCTGCAATTGTAGCATCTTTAAAGGAGATGTCAAGGTCAGATGCGGCACTTAGATATTCTTTGGCGCCATTGACCAGGTTTTCAGCGGGCAGATAATCATTCGACAGAAGTCTTCTCGCCAGAAAATGGGGGGTAGATCTTCTCAAGAGGCGTAAAATGATGTAAATCGGATTAATCATCATAGCTCGCTTTTTATAAGAAATTTATCTCTGTCAAAGAATGATAGATATTTGTCTCTTTGGTAAAGGTTGGTTGTATGTGATGCTCTCTCCGCGTTAAAACCTTCCGGTACATTGAATATGAATTCTTCCCTATACATGCCGGTAGGTAAATCTTTAAGTGAGGTGAGACAGAAGGAAGAGGTGTGAAGAATTCTGGCGGTATCGCCCTCGTATACAAGAAATGAGATAAGTGCATCGCCTGCAGAATATTTGTCCCCTTTGCAGAGTATTGTAGTCATCCTGTATCTGTTGGAGGAAATACGATCAATCTTTTTAGAGACTATATTAAGGTTTGTCCCGGGAAACTTTTCAAGCGATAAAGTATCAAATGCTGCAGCCGGTTCAGCTTTTATTGAGTCTATCCTTTTGAAAAATATTATTCCATCAAGGTTGCAAATAAGGTCAAATTCAGGAGACTTAAGGAGTGTTCCGACCCTTTCAGTTTTCTTTTCCCACGGGATGTAGGCAAGCGCCTCGAAGAAATCATAAATGTAAACGTCAGCATCGTTTAGGTTGCGGGGAAAGGGGAGAAGGTATGACCACTCTCTTTTGCATAGTTTTGTGCGTATACCATCTTCCGATGAGACACGGGCATTTGAAGGAACCATCTGAATGACTGAGTCTGTAAGTCTGTCATGTTCTGTATAGCTGTAATGATAGAAATTCCTATATTCTGTTTTTATGAACCGCTCTTTGATGTTTAGACCTATTACTGACTCACTCGAAAAGAAAAAGAAAAGTGAAGATGCTGCGGTAATGGCAATTGTGAACCTCTTTCTTGCTGCGCCAGGTTCCATTTTAGCGAGTGCATCTATGTAAACTATAAAGAGTGCCGGGATTATTATTGTATGTCTATGAGTTCTAAATACTCCAATCTGATTGAGTGTATAGAGTAAGGTAATCATTGGCAGAACCATTATAAGACCACGTTTGTTCCTGTATAATTGGTATCCGAAAAGAATGGTAACGATTAACAAGCAGATTATGTTTGATGGTTTAAATGCTGTAGAAATGATTTTGTTTAGAGCATTAATTATAGATGTGTAATCAGAAGATTTAGGAATAGTTAATGCGTGGGATTGTGTTTTTATTGCTATTGGAATGTCAATGCAAAGATGAATAATTATCGGTACAATAATGAGATAATAAAGGGCAGCCAATCCAATCAGAATCAGCCCTTTTTTCCGGTCGGTTCCGGCAAGATAGAGTCCAAGAAGACCAACCGGCAGAACCATGTACTCTTTTACCAGCAGTGAAAGTGTGATAAAAACCCAGAATAGACGATTCTTTCCTGATATATGAAAATACCAGGCGGCAAAGAAGGGAAAGAGGACAAATGGATCTGCATGGAAATTGGATAGAGCAATGGCTGGTAGAAAGGGGAATAGCAGAAAAGCAATCATGACCTGTAAAGCAATAGAGGAATCACTCAGCTTTTTTTCTGCTGTGCGGTATAGCATTAATGCCGCAGCGCCGATTATCAGCGATTGTA
>JAEUSG010000735.1 GCA_016788315.1 Fibrobacterota bacterium
TTTCCATAGCCTCTTTTAGGCTGCCTCGACGTGTTCGTGGTTCGTCGCTAGTAGAGACACATCCGACAGTTACAAGTAGCACCCAAAAGAGGGTTGTTGCCGAATAAAATTTACTTCTACGCATTTTGCCTCCAGTTGCTTACGCCATCCTCCATTAATTTCAATGTACAAAGTTGACATTCGAAAAGGAAATAGAGCGATGTCAGATATGGCAGGAACTTATTATATTCAGTATAGGAATCAAATCGAAAGGATAATATGTTGAGCAAAACAACCCTTCTAATCGCATTTACCTATCTCCTTGCAACGGGAGAGGAGCTGAAGACCAAAATCACTACCGTTACAGTGTATAATGATCGAGCCCAGGTAACAAGAACCGGAACTGTTAAACTGACCAAGGGCGAGCAGATATTGGAACTTAAGGGACTTCCCGAAACTGTTGAACCTACAAGTTTACAGGTTTCCGGAACTGGAAACGGAACAATTCGGGACGTGACCTTTAAACGCGAGCACCTTACCGAAACACAGGATCAGCGGGTTAAGGCGCTGCTTGACGAAAAGGTTCAGCTGGAAGAACAGGTTTCTGTTTTCAACGGCAGAGTATCAAATGCCAACAGCGAACGGCGACTTGTCGAGGAAATTGCCAGGAAAATAACAGGGGGCAGCGGCGATAAAACAACACCGGTTGAACTGAGTCCTGAAAAATGGATTAAAATGGTGGAGTTTTACAGAAGCAGACTCGATTCTCTTGATAGAGAGATAAGAGGTGTGAACAAATCTCTAGTTCAAGTACATGAGAAAATCAGTAAGATACAAAACGAATATGACGAGCTTGGGCGTGGTGGTGCTAAACGGCAGAACACTGCTGAAATTAAAGTTTTGATGAGCAGTGATGCCTCTATCACAGTTAATGTATCATACATAGTTTATGGCCCATCCTGGAGACCGCAATATGACTTGCGTCTGTCCACCGATACCAAAAAAATGAATCTTTCATATATGGCATTAATTCGTCAAAATACCTCTGAAGACTGGGACAAAGCGGTGATAAAGCTATCTACGGCGCAGCCACAAATAGGAGGAGAACTTCCGGTTTTGCAGCCATGGAGAGTTGATATTTACCGCCCGCCGGTTTATAGTTCCCGACCAATGAAGAAGATGAGTCGAATGGCCGAAATGGCGCCGCTTGCAGAGGCCTCTGAAATGGCAAAGGCAATGCCCGATGACATTGTTGGCGGGAATACGGTAGAAGTTAATGTAGCTAATTCTATGACTACTATATCTTCGTCAATTGAAGGTAATGCCGTTGCTGTTTCCTTTGTTGTTCCAGGCGAAAACTCTATAGCAGGGGACAATCAAGAGCATAAAGTAACAGTAGCGACTCTTGATTTTCCGGCGGAATTCAGCTATTCAACAGTCCCAAAGCTCTCAGAGAGCGCATATCTGCGGGTAAAAATTTCAAATTCAAGCGAGTATCCATTGCTTTCCGGGGAGTCAAATATTTTTCTTGATAATAATTATATTTCCCGTTCGTCAATTTCATTTTCAGCACCAGGAGAGGAATTTTGGATATCCGCCGGAACAGATCCTGGCATCAAAGTGGAATATAAGCTGATAAAAAAATATGAAAGTCAGGCCGGGGTATTTTCAAAAAAGACGAAATATGTATATGAGTATATACTCAAGGTAAGCAATAAGCGGAAAAACGATGAACAGATAACTATTCAGGATCAGTATCCAATATCCTCTAATCAGGAGGTCAAAGTTGAGCTCATTGAACCCAAAATTTCAGGAACAGAAAACGGTACAAAGGTAAACGATTTAAACATTATTGAATGGAAGCAGCTTGTGAAGGGTGGGGCTACAGTTGAGATTCCCTTAAAATTTTCTGTAGAATACCCGAAAGGTGAGATTTTAAGCGGAATGGGTCAATAAAATTGATCTTGAACCATCCTGTAATTTATAATAAGGCTTCTTATGGCACTTAAAGGACAGATAATAGAACTAAAAAACATTGGTAACTACGCCTATTTGCTCAGAGTTGGCATAGTAGATGACGCACTAGAAGCGGGAAATAACACTCCTGTTCCGGACGGCCCCCTTAGTGAGTATGCAGATGATTCACTTTCTCCGGAAATGGCGATGCGCATTTATGAGTGCAGGCTTGATTTGCGGGATAATGAACGTCCGATAACTTACCCACTGGGCGAATTAACAGAAATTGTCGAGGTTTATCATAACAACAAGACACCGGTTAATCTTTCGTTTGAAGATTCTGAAAAATGGAAGATTGGTTTTATTATAGACACTATTATATCCGAATGCTTCGCTACAGATTCTCTTGAAGTCATTTATGGAGATGAATGGGAGATGGCTGAGGCTTTCCAAGCCGAAGACAACGGAATTGAACCGCCTATCGCCGCAGTAGAGATTCCATCACCTCAGGCGATGCATATATCCGGCAGGAAAGCGGCAACAACGAGTTGTCCTGATTGCGGAGCGGAAGTAAAATTGGTGGTAAACGAACCGAGTCAGGGCAAGAGTGAATTGTCCTGTTTAGTTTGCGGCCGTCACTTTGATGTTTAGAATCCCTGCATAACTGCGATATTGAGCTTGGAATTGTCGATCGCCTGAACAATTTTGACATCGTTGTTGGTTTTAAGATCATACGTTCTAACCTGACTATCTGACAGGAGTTTTCTATCGCTGCCTACGACCACTGAAACAACCGGTCTGGCATATAACGCACCATTAGGTTTTACGACCTTCGCAATTTCACCTGTACTCAGCATAACAAGACTACCGACTGGGAAGAGTGAGGTATATTCCAGATAGAAACGGACAATATCTGCACTTAAAAGTCCCTGTTTAACGGTTGTCAGAAGAGACTCCATAGCTTTGTATGGAACCTTTGCCGGTCTGTATGGACGACCACCGGTTTGGGAATCGTACAGGTCGGCTACCATTACAATTTTTGCATAGTCGTGTATTAAACGGCCGGTTCTCTGTTTAGGATAACCTTCCCGGTTTTCGCGCTCATGGCTTTGATAGCATACCAAGGGGACAGTACCAGGCAGTCCTTTAATTTTTTCTACGAGGTGAATTCCCAACATAGGGTGCTTTTGTACCTCGAGAATTTCATCTTTGGTAAGCGGTTCAGTCTTAAAACGTATCTGTTCCGGAATGAAAAGTGTGCCTACGTCATGCAGAAGACCGCTTACTCCTACTTCGACGATCTGACTTTCATCAAAACCTCTTGATGCAGCAATTGATATGGAAATCAGAGAGACATTCAGGCTGTGCCTGTAAACATAATCCTTTTCCTCAGACTTTGATGTAGCCAAATTCAGAAGCATATGTTTGTCGTTAAGAAAAGTTTTTACAAACCCCTTGACAAGATTAGTTATGCGGGTTCCTTGAACAGGTCTGCCGGCGCGCAATGAATTCAGGAGGGATTTTACCTCGTCGTGAGATCTGTCGAAATCGGTGAGAACCTCTTTTTTATATGTGGCGGTACGCTGACCAACTGAAATCTCTTTCGCAAGTTCTTTTGCAGGAGTGCCTGATGGAAGCACGGAAAGGGATATTTGACTTTTTGCGATAGCCTCATCAAGAGATAGAACAGGTTGGGAATTAAGGATTTGATTGTAGCCCTCTTCCCCCTTTTTTACCCCGATGAGGACTGGAAGCACCGTTTCCGGAGGGGGTTTATCAATAGAAGCTGAAAAGAAATCTGATTCTGACTCAGAAGATTGCAGATCGTCACCGAGATCTAAATCGAAGGTGTCGAGTTCCTTTAAACTTAGAAGCCTTTTAAGGTCTTCACCCTCTTCCTGTATGTAAAAACTTGAAATATTACGGCGATTTATAACACTGAGAAGGGCGCTGTCCATAACAGCCCCTTTTTTGATGAGTATTTTGCCATCACGTCCGAAATAATCGTGTGCAGCAACAGTACCAACTTTGATGTCAGAAAGTCTGATTTCTTTCATATATTTTGTTCTTTTGATAATATAACAAATGTTAAATCAACAACTAAACAAAATATAAATGACTACAGAAAGCGAATTTCTCCGTCAATTTGCATGATAGTTTTTGGCCCAAGTGTCATGGTCTGAATAAGCATGTGCCGATCGCCGATTTTTATCTGAACACCAGGATACAGCTTGTCTTTGAAAATTATTTTCGC
>JAEUSG010000738.1 GCA_016788315.1 Fibrobacterota bacterium
CTGAGACATTCTGAAAAGGGGGAATTATCTGCCCTGAAAGTTTACGATAGGATAAATAAGATTTCAAAATCTGATTGGTCATTCTATGAACCAGATGCCATGAAGTTTGCACAAATTCAGATTATCGGTAAATGGGTTGCAATACCGTGCAACGGTTCTGTGGCGCTTATCGACAGGCGCACAGGCGAACTTAAAAAAGGTCGAATTATTCTTCCCGGACGTCAGATATTCCGAATAGCTGCCCTTGGTTCCAATTCAATCTTAATTCATGCTGAATCTGAATTGATCGCCTATGACTTCAATTCAATGCGCCCATTATGGAAGGTAGAATTTAAATCTGGAATAACATCTTTTCACACTTCTGATAAATACGTGTGGGTTGGAACATGGGAGGGGGGAGTTGCTGTTCTGGATTCAAGAAACGGCTCCATTCTCAACAGATATCTTCACAAATCAAAAGGGGTGCATGTAGTTGATTTCGGGAGAAGAACACTTTGCGTCGGCCTAGATGGAACTGTAAGCGCAATGTTTGATACCAGAGAGATTTACCGTAACCGTTCACGCGAACCATATCTTGCCATGTTTGCAGAAATGTCACATCTTGACCAATTGATTTGCGGCACCTCTGACGGAAGCATTGAGGCTCTTGACATAAACAGCGGTTTACGGAAATGGAAAGTAGAAGCAGGGGCTCAGGTTATAAGCCTGTCATCATCCAAAGATGCAATATCTGTAATCCTAGCAGATGGAAGGGTTGCAAATCTTTCTGCTGCAGATGGCGCTGTTCTGTGGTCGCTGCGTTTCAACGGTCAACCTCCAGAACTTGTAGTCTCCGTTCAAGGTGCTGTTGTTACTGCAGGAGATAACAAAATCTCATTACACAGGCTTGGAGATGGAGCAATTTTAAAAGAGTTTCAAACTGCTGGCAGAATTGCAGCTATGACAAACGAAGATAAAATGATTATTATAAGACTTGAAAACGGACTAATTAACGCATTTAATATCAATAATTAAATAAGGGGATTCTAAAAATGGATAAAGAGATTATAAAAAAGTATGGTGAGGTAATGG
>JAEUSG010000765.1 GCA_016788315.1 Fibrobacterota bacterium
AATAAAGGTCATTATTTGAGCGTGTGACATCATCGCCGTTTGGTGATATAACGTTTAGTGTTTTTGAAAGGCTTTTGAGATAGTCCAGATCATCAATACCATTCGCAAGTACAGCTGAATCTAAATGTGAATATACAAGCAGGAGAGTCTGACCATAGTTCTTAGGAACCCCAATGTCCCAGTACCACCAGTTTCCTCCAAGAACAGAACCGCGATGAACATGAGTATGGATGAACTTAAGGCCTCTTGTTATTCCATTAAGAAGGGTTTGGCTATGGTAAAGGGAGTTACCTGGAGTGGCAAACGCCTCCGCCATTGTAAGAAGACGTCCGTAATGCGCGCCAGCTTTCCATGGTTCCTGTCCAAGCGGCTGTGTGTAGTCGATCGAACTCCATTTACCAGAAGTGTCAAGTTGTGTAAGGTAGCTTTGTGCTGTATTAGATAGATCTACCAAAGCTTGTCGCACATATTGCTGAGTAGTATCTGCACCAGTACCGGTTATGAACCTGACAATGTTTTGTCGTACAATTTCCAGTTCGGATGCGGCAGAAAAAGATGCGACAAAAAGTAAAGCCGCAAAAAAAGCCATTTATTCAACCGCAATATGAACACGCCTATTAGCGGCCCACGCTTCAACAGTGCTCTCGTCTACTTTTGGTTTTTCTTTGCCGTAGCTGATAATGCGGAGCTGTTTTTCTGTAAAACCGACTGCATTCAGGTAATCCTTAACAGTTTTAGCGCGTCTATCGCCAAGAGCGAGATTGTATTCTTCAGAACCGCGTTCATCTGTGTGGCCTTCAAGCGTTATCTTGATGTATTTACCGCGCTTTGCAAGCATCGTATTGAGTATCTCAGCATTCTGCTTAACAACTTCGCGCCCCTTTTCCGGGATGTTGTAGGAATCAAAATCGAAAGGGATATCTTCAAGGCTTGCCATAAGTTTTTTGAGCTGCTCAGTTTCATCAGTTGTAAGACTGTCTTTGTGGACCGGGGTAAGTTCATCCTGTGAAGAGCCTGTTTTATTTGAGGATTGCTGTGTAGTAGAATCAGTTGATGCGCCATCAGGTCTTTTAACCTGTTTTGAACGTGAGCACGATGCAAAAATCAGTGAAAGAGCTGCGGTTGCGATTAAAAGGCGGAATATTGTACTACGAATCATAAGTATTAAACCTCCAAAAATTTGTTTATTAATCAGGTACAGGCTGGCGTCTGTCGCTGCCCAGTTTTTGCATATTCACATATGTAGGTCTGTCAGGTGAGTGGACGCGCTTTTTCATTCTGCCGATTAAAACTTTGTTGCGTCCGGTA
>JAEUSG010000812.1 GCA_016788315.1 Fibrobacterota bacterium
CAGGTTAAAATTTCGTATTCTAAAATAGTATTGCCGCAACCAGAGAGAATTCCAAACGCATTAAACTTGTTGTCAATTACAGATTCATCATAATACTCTAAAAGCTGCTCTTCGTTTATGCAAAGCCGGATTCTGGCACCAATTTTCTCGACATGGAATAATAATGTAAAGTCAAATTTTGAATCAATTATAATGAATTTAACAAATCTTGCATTCTTTTTTAGTGATATTGCAAAGCCGTTTTCAACAGGATTTATACCTAGACTGTATCCAGACGAATCCCACTTTGACGGCTGTTCCTGATTGAATACAAGTGCAAATCTGCTTGGTTTTTGTTGTTTGATTTTACACTTGATTGAAAAGTCACATTTTGTAAGTTCCGGCGATTTCGAAAGATAAAGATAGCCGATGTCATTGTTACCCGTATATACGTGTCCTTTATCCTGTGATTTTTGCCAGAACTGACCATTTTCGTCTTTTGTCCAATTGGAGAGATTGGTGAATGAATCACGATAGGAAGATTTCCATTCGTATATATCCTGTTTGGCGTATTCGCAAATGTATTGACGGGCTTCAGCTCTTTGGTTGGTTATTGATTCAATGTCAGATGCATTTAACAAGGCCGAAATGCTCTGCATGTGCAAGGATGTTTTCTGCAAGATAGGGGCAAGAAATCCATTTGGAGTTATTTCAAGAATTCTTTGTTGTGCATCGCAGATAATCATGAATTCTTTAATTGTACTTAACATATCTCTATGCATAGGCGACGCAACACTCTTTAGGAATAAGAAATAATAACCATCTTGTAAAATACTGTTAAAAACAACTCTAGTTCCTGTAATATTTGACATAGTGATATTAGAAACAAGATAGGCCGCAATAGCCTCAGGCTTCTCAATTGATTCCAAGAAGCTGGAATTTGAAAAGCCGTCCCTTGGATGTAGCAAATCAGAAATAGGTTGACCATAAAGATTTTCGGCTGGTTCACCCGCCAAAATCAAAGCTGATTTGTTGAGCCATGCTATTTTTTTGGACAGCCGTTCTATAACAATAATTGGAACAGTCATGGTACTGTTACAAAATGAATTGTTAATTAAATCTGTTGGTAATTTAATAATGTAGTCCTTTGCCAAAACTAATATTATTTAATATTTAATAATAATATATAATACATATCTATTAAGCACTCCTTTTTTTGGGAAAAAACCGCTAAAATAACTGGTACGACTATTGCCTTAAAGTTATTTGAAGCAGCAGAGAAAATATCAAAAGGGGGTCATATGTTTGTAATCGCACTTTTAATGCTCCTATCAATCACCTACTCATTCGACACCAAATCAAGGATAACTAATGAATGGATTGAAATTAAGCCGACCATAAAATTCAGCGAAGGATACGAAATTGGCCGTCCCTACTACCAATCCCGTTCATGGACAAGAATGACCTACAATAGCCAGAGCCAAAAACTGTTCTTTTATGATGGCTACATGAACACGGCATTTAATATTCCCCAGACAATTTATGCAAACGCATTATACGAAGCTGATTTCGAAACAGACACCATAAGAATGGTTTTGACCTCCAATTGGCGAAAAGACACCGTTCGATCTGTTACAAATCCAGATTCCCTTATATCCTACTGGTACAACCCCGATTCTGTTACCCATCCAAAGCCTTTTGACCGCCATACCTACGGCTGCTTTCTGTATGCCGCACATACAAACAGCATTTACATAGCTAATGGAGCATCTGGCGGAAATGCAAAGAGAGTACAGGATTGCTGGCGCTACTCTTTCGACGAATCCCGTTGGATTTTTATCGATACAGTAAGAAGACACTTAACATGCTGCAACACAGAATATGAAAATCATCTCATGCACATACCTGGATCAAACAAAATGTATCAGACAATGAGATGTCAAAATGATCATATTTGCATTTGGGAACTCAACCTCGATACGCATAAATGGACAAAACTAACAAACCTCGCCCAATCAAACCAGCTATGGGGAGCGATGGGAACCGCCGATACGAAAAGAAACCGTTATGTATTTTACGCTGGTAGAGTTGGAAACGGAGCAACAAACGAACTTAATGTCTATTATCCAGCAGAACACAGGGTGGAAAAACTCATTCCAAAATCAGATACTTTGCCTGGCGCTGCTACTTATCCATACTTTGCGTACGATCAAAAAAACGATGTTTATTTGCTGCACGGAAGCGGAATTGGAACATGGGTATATGACCCGAATACAGATTTATGGAAAAGAATAAACACCGTCCGCAATCCTTTGAATAACCGTCTTATGGAATACCATGCTGAAAAAAATGTTTTTGTTGCATGGGATGCATCAGGCCGAAGCATGTGGCTTTTCAAATATTCTCCAGACAATGTTAAGGCAGAGATTGCATCCATTGTTAATGATAAAATTAACATTTCAGCATCTCCCAATCCATTTAATCCATCAACAAAATTGATAATACACGGATTTGCAGGTATGCCAAAAGCTAAGGTAACAATTTACACTATAAAAGGTGAGTTAGTCAGGACAATTACACTGCCATCGAATAATCACTCTTTGATGATAGTTGATTTCAATGCCAAAGATCTTAGATCCGGTACTTATATCGCAAGAGTTTCAGCAGAAAATATTACGGCGGAAAAGAAAATCATTTATATACGGTAACCACTAATTGGCTTTTTCTGTAATCTGTTTCTTTTTAAAGTGCTCGCATGGTGCGCCGGTTGCTTCATAAACGGTTAATGAAGGTATCGCTTTCCCTTTGAACTTAAACAGCTTGCAGCCACGCGGAAAAGCATTGTCCCAGGTAACGTAAAAGTGGGCGCATTTTAGGCAATCGGCCTCTGGAAATTGGTTTTTCATAAAAATTCTATTAACCAGTGATGAATTTATTCTTTGCAACTCACCCCGCTAAAAGTAGTTCCATTTGAAGCTCAAGATCAAGTAGGTTTATGAATTGCATCATACACTAAATTCCAATTAATTTAAACAACGGCTTTCCCGGCAGTTTGCAAGCTCAATAATTTTAGATTAGGAGTCAAAGCACATAATGAATCCTCTCTTGTCACTTATTATTGCTGTTTACAATAAACCTGATTTTCTGGAAAAAATTCTGCTCAGCCTGAAGAATCAGACTTTCCGCGGATTTGAAGTACTGGTAGCCGACGACGGCTCCGGCCCTGAAATCGCAGAGACAATAAAAAAGTTTGGAGATGGATTTCAATTTCCGGTACATCATGTATGGCACGAAGACTGCGGCTTCCGGAAAACAATTGTGGTTAACGAGGCAATTGCACGGGCAAAAGCTGACTACATAGTCTTTATTGACGGTGACTGCATCCTGCACCACCGCTTCCTGGAACGCCACTATTTGCGTCGTCGTAAAGGTGTTGTACTGGCAGGTCACAGGGTAAAACTTGACAGAGAATTATCTGCCTCAATATCTGCTGATGATATCCGGTCGTGTTCGTTTGAAAAAAAATCATTCTGGCGTAGTCATTGTTATAAGCATCACTGGCGACATGGTATATACTTTCCACCATTTTTTTATTTTGAATATTTTTTCGGCAGAAAGCTCAGCATAATCGGAAGCAACTTCTCGGTGCACAAATCAGATCTTGCAGAAATCAATGGATATGATGAGACTATTATTGGCCGTGGTTTTGAAGATACCAATCTCACAGCGAGATTCCGACTCCAGGGCATCCGGATAAAATCCATTATCCGCGAAGCACTACAGTATCATTTATTTCACAAAGAAGACCCTATACCGCACAATGCAGAAGCCATTACCAAATTCTGCAACCCTGATTCAGCCTGGGCTCCAACAGGCCTGGACCACCATACAAAACCACTTGATTGAAAAGTATCGGTGATGCAATTGATGCAATTATATTAACTATGATGCAATTGGCACAATGAAAATTCACATTCCGAAAAAGTCATTTAAAATATTTTTCTTTCTATCTGGTTCAATCTCACTGTTCTGGATGGCAATACGTATTTTGCCTAAACCCAGTAGAGCATCATACCCATGTATGAAGGTCTCAACTCCTACCGCAGGTATTTTCATAAGTTGGTTATTAGCCATCTTCTCTGCACATACTGGATTTAGATTTTGTAGAAAATCAATATCTAGAGCTAAGTATATCATAGCTTCTGTCTGCTTTTTTTCTGGGTTATTAGGAGCCGTTTTTTTTATCAATACAAATAACAATGCAGCCACTTCTGATGTTCTTACAGTAAATTCTCCGTTAGGAATAGCAAGAGGTATATTTCCTGGAAGAGTAGTCTGGGTACATGACTCTAACGCAACAAATTGGAAAGGGGCGACAGACGGATATTGGTGGGACTCATCACATACCATTCAATCTTCAGTGGATAGTATGCTCTGTCAAATATTAACAAAACTCACTGGAACAACAAACGATAGTGCCGCATGGAATCTTATTTTCAGCTATTATAATAATGAAAAGAACGGTATCCGTTCTAATTATAGTCCTGGAGAAAAGATTATGATCAAGCCAAATTTTGTTGGCTTCACTGTTATGAATAATTATGGTGGAGTTGATTCTTCAACATATAACCTCATAAGCATGAAAAATTACATGAACACTTCACCTCAACTGCTACTTGCACTACTTCGACAGTTGGTCAATGTGGTTCATGTTAATCCTTCAGACATATATGTTGGCGATCCAACTACTTTCTTTCCAAATGAATACTACAATTACCTTCACAATGAATTTCAAAACGTTAACTATGTTGACAACAAGGGCAAGTTCGGCAGAACAAAAGCTATTTCTTCCAATATTCCAATTTACTGGAGCTGTCGCCCATCTAACGTCATTCAAGATTATATTCCTATGTCATACACAGAAGCCACTTATCTGATTAATGTTGCGAATTTTAAAAGCCATATCCTAGCTGGCGTAACACTGGGAGCTAAAAACCACTTCGGTTCTCTTATCAGACTACCTGTCGACAATGGTTACTATAATTTGCATAATTCTTTACCCGCAAATAATCCAGCAGAGGGACAATATAGAGTTTTGGTTGATTTACTTGGCCATATTCATCTTGGTGGAAAAACAATCCTTTCGCTGGTAGATGGCCTATATGCAGGCGTACACGACGGCAGTCAAGTCCCAAGAAGATGGAATAATGGTCCTTTTAAGAATGATTGGACCTCTAGTATATTCGCTTCACAGGATCCGATAGCTCTTGAATCCGTTCTTTTTGATTTAATGCAATTGGAAGGCGAATCTCACAACTATCCAAAAATGCCAGGTGTTGATGATTATTTACGAGAGGCTGCATTAGCTGACAATCCTCCTTCTGGAACATTTTACGATCCTAATAATGTTATACCAACAAAACGACTTTCGAGTTTAGGGGTAACTGAGCACTGGAACAATCCAACACAAATGAAATATTCTAGAAATTTAGGAACTGGTAACGGCATTGAGTTGCTTTATATTGACTCATTGACAATTTCTGCGGAATATTCAAAACAAGTTGTCAAATCTATCTGTTCTATTCTTCCTTATCACAATCCATTTAACGTCAATGGGCAATTTAAGGTAGCATTTTCTAAATCGTCTAATGTTACTGTTAGTATGTATGACATATCAGGTAATATCATTCGTAATCTGTACACGGGTCCCTGTTCTATTGGTTTAAAATACTTTTCATGGAACGGTTGTGATAATTCAAACAGAATGACAGCAGCTGGAGTATATTTTTTTAGTGTAAAATATACAAACGGACATGATATTGGCATTCAAAAGGCGAGAATCATATTCCAACATTGATTTATTTAAAGTACAGCCTATCACTAAATCGGAGCAGGTATTTACAATATGGTAATCTCAAAAGAAATTGAATCTCGAATAAAAAAACGCCTGGCTCTTTGCTATAAAAAAGATATGGTAGACTCTATTTACGTATCTATCCTAACGCTGATCAATGCTTATGCAGACAAGTCTGGAAACAGACGTAAAGGCTGGGATGAAAAAGATGCAATGCTTATCACTTATGCAGATTCTATACTTAACAATAATGAACCGCCAATAAGAACTTTGCTGGAAACTCTTCAGGAAAGCTGCGGCAAATCCATCACATTCGTTCACCTGCTCCCCTTTTTCCCATATACAAGCGATGATGGTTTTTCGGTTTCAGACTACCGGGCCATCCGCCCCGATCTTGGAACATGGGGCGATGTTGTTGCTTTGTCTAAAGAATACCGGCTGGTATTCGATGCCGTTATTAACCACGTTTCACAGCATTCGCAATATGTGCGTGGTTATCTGGCCGGTGAACCGGCTTTTAAAGATTTCTGTATCTCTCTACCACCTGAAACAGACACACGATCGGTGCTCAGAACCCGCAACCTGCCACTGCTCCATGACTTTCCGGCACATGACGGAACACGTCATCTCTGGACAACCTTCAGCCGGGACCAGGTTGATTTGAATTATGCAAACCCCAAAGTTCTGCTTGAAGTTATTGACATTCTTCTTTTTTACACGGTGATGGGCGCTTCAATGATTCGTCTCGATGCTATACCATATATGTGGAAGAAACTTGGAACAAGCTGCGCACACTTACCTGAAACTCACGAACTGATAAAGCTCATCCGCGATGTATATGATGCCGCTGCTCCACAGGTATTGCTCCTTACAGAAACAAACGTGCCACACAAGGAAAACCTTTCCTATTTTGGCAATACCGGTGATGAAGCACAAATGATTTATAATTTCTCACTCGCTCCGTTGATTGTATGGTCCTTTCTTGAGGGAGACGCATCTGAACTTTCAAAATGGGCAGCAGGAGTGAAATTTGTCTCTCCGTCTGCAACCTACCTTAATATCACTGCTACCCATGACGGTATTGGCATGCGACCAACCGAGGGAATATTAAGCGAAGAGGCGCGTGCTAAATTATGCTCAATGGCTAAAACACGAGGCGGAGACATCACAGGCAAAAGAAATTCTGATGGATCTGTCAGTCCTTATGAACTTAACCTCTCATATTTCGATGCCATTAATGATCCAACGGTGAACACTCCAGAAACGGTAGAGGTCGCCAGATTTCTATGTGCACAAGCGATTACATTTTCCTTCATAGGTATTCCTGGCATCTACGTACATAGCCTGTTTGGCAGTCGTAATGACTACGAAGGAGTAAAAAGAACAGGGCGCGCCCGCACAATCAACAGAGCACAATTGAATAAGCAGAATCTGATTATGGAGTTATGCTCACAGGATTCACTTAGAAGTAAAGTTTTTTCCGGGATGAAACGACTCCTTGAAATACGATCACATCAAACAGCTTTTCATCCTGATGCAAGCCAGCAGGTCATAAGCCTTGCCCCTGGACTTTTTGCTATTAGCAGAACTTCAACTTCTCAAAAGATTGTGGCATTGCATAATGTAAGCGATCAAACCATCAGAATACCGCGGGCAAAACTACCATTCGACGGGGAAATACATGATCTACTTAGCCCCGAAGAGTTAATTAAGGGTCAAGAGATAGATATCAGACCATATCAGGTCAGATGGCTGACCTAGATATTATTTTTCAGATTCTAAATTGATAAGAGTACAAAGAAACCCTGCAGCCAGCATCACTGCAGAAACAGCAAAAGTGATATAACCGGCGCTATCACTAGTCGCACGATCACGAACGATAGCTGCTATCTGCGGTCCGGCAATTCCACCCATAGACCAGGCGGTGAGAACTGCACCGTAAACTAATGCCATACGTTTCGCACCAAACACGTTTGAAATGAACGAGGGCATGGACCCGAATCCGCCGCCATAACAGAGAAGGATATAACAAACTGCTCCGCTGAACATCCAGCCATTCTTTACATTCATAAGGATGAGAAATGCCACAATCTGAGACAAAAACATGACTCTGAAAACTTTTATATTCCCGATTCTGTCGGACATTGCTCCCCAGAAAAAGCGTCCAAGCCCGTTAAAGAGCGAACTTACACCGATGAGCATTGCTCCGGCAGCTGCGAGTTCAGCCGTGCCAAGCTGAGGCTTAAGTGCATGCAGTAAATCCTGAAGCAGCGGTGACTGGAAACTGATTATGGAGATTCCTGCACAGATATTAAAGAAGAATATCAGCCAGATAATTATAAATTTAGATGATTTGAATACCGAAAAATCGGCCTTCTCAG
>JAEUSG010000843.1 GCA_016788315.1 Fibrobacterota bacterium
TGGCTCAAAAACAAGGTGCAGTAATCACGGATGGTTTCCAAGTCAGCAAAGATGGGGTTAAACTGGATTCGTCCTGACTCTTCAGGTGTAGCTCGTTCGTCTGAGACATCTTCAAGGATGAATAATATCTCTCTTAGGTATTTCTTGCTATCATCATTTCGGGTCTCATTCAGGAGCAATTTACATACATACTTAACAATCCTATTAAACTTATTGTCCATTGTGAATGTCTCAAAGTCGCAATTCAATCGATGCCATCGTGCTTTTACAATGTTTTCTGATACATATTTCTTAACATTCAGCTTCCCACGGACATACCCGAGGTCTTCATTCATTTCGGCATATTGATGATAGAGAATACTGTTTAATGTTTCATGAGAATATTTTGCGAACATGTAAATGAGTATTTCGAAGAAATCATTCTGAAATCGACCTAAAGTGCAATCATAGTGAGGGAAGCGTATTTTTCTGCAGTAGCTTAGATACCAAAGAATGTGTTTTTGTATTCCCGTAATTCCATTATCGTCGTACTCTTTTTGGGGATCATAAAATATTTTTGGAAGCAGATTTATTTTACAACTATTATAATGGATTACTCCAACATACTTATTGGATTTTATTTCTTTTGTTTTGTGAGAGATTTGAAGGAATCGTTGCAATTCTGATTTTAAAGCATCTTCGGTCTCATACAACGAGTTTACCTCTCTGCGCTTCCAGATATCATCAAGAAACGATTCAAGATCGTCAATCTGCCCCGTGAAAGGTAGCTTATTCTGATATTCGAATAAGTTCACGTCTAAATCTTTTTCCCAGTTACTTCAATTGGGAATTTGCTTTCATCAATAATTAACCCTGCATTGACTAATATTTTAATAACCTCTTTTTCATCATTCATAAAATATTCCATCAGCAGAGGAATAACTTTATTATTCATGGTGGCCAATAAATCAAATTGCTTTTTTTCATCCTCCATGAAATAGCTGTGCCCTATTTGAAAATCACGATTCTTCATTTTAATTATTTGTTGATTTATTACTTGAAGTATTTCTTTTTCGCGAACTCCAACGAGTTCAGGATCTGGATACGCAGAAATAAAGCTAAATCTTCTTCTCAGGGCAATATCCAACAGCGCGATTGATTTGTCGGCTGTATTCATGGTTCCTATGATATGGAGATTAGAAGGCACGATAAACGGTTCACCCGAAGGAAGAGTACAAATTAGAGGATAGGCGCCATGGGACCGCTTATCCGGTTCGATTAATGAAATAAGTTCACCAAACACTCTAGAAATATTGGCTCTGTTAATTTCATCGACAATAAGAACATACTGTGGAACATCATCATTCTTTACATCTGCAAGCCTACTCAACTCACCACCAGTTATGAGCGTATTTAAGAGCTGTTTCTTTGACTCGTAATTTAACTCCTCGTAGCTTTCGTCCTCTAAGGCACCATTTATGGCATTGTCCTTTTTCCGAAATTCGATATATTCTTTTAGAGCAACCCAATACACAGTAGAATTGCAACCCCCAATTGCATTCCGAATATTGTCATTAATATTCTCCATTTTTGATATATCTGGGTAGGTTTTGAATAGTTTCAGTAGTCGGCCCCCGCTTACTGTGTATATTCGGCTGCTATTTGCATGTTTGAATTCAAGGTTGTCATTCACAGAGACACCACTTAAAACAATGGGTGCGCCGCTAATGGATTGATATTCCTTATTGTCTTTGGATTTGAGGTAAGCAACAAAATCCAGAAAGATTTCATTCTCTTCAACAACATTACTTGAATTGCTGTTTTGTACCCCTTTTTTAGCATGTTTGTAGTATTCAAATAAAGCATTTACAGCCATCTTTTTAAAAAGCCCGTCTTTCAACTCAAAACTAAGCTGCCCATTCCCTTCCAATTTGGGTCGAAGGCCTTGAATAAATTCCTCATAACTATAATTCTGGTGAAAAGTCACAAATTCAATCCTAGTGCCTCTATGTTCATTGAATATTTTTTGAGCACCCTTGTAATCAGAATCAGAAAATATTCTATCTGGTTTCATTCTTCTTGCAGCTTCTAATACTGTTTTGTAAGTTTTTCCAGTTCCTGGTGGCCCATATAGAATTGTATTTAAGTCAAATTTATTCTGTGATTTAGGGGGTTCCATATTTTCTCCATTATCTGTGTTTTCATTGGTGACATCTTCAATTGTTAAATCAAAAAATGGTTTTAGGATGTTCTTTTCAAATAGCTTTAAATCATCCGCACCAAACCTAGCAAAAGTAGAATTATAATTTGGACTCCAACCTCTTTTATCCCCTTCGTAACTTCCCGATTTTTGAGCTTCCTTAATAATCATATAAGGTCGGCTTTTCCATTCTTTACCTTTAGGGGTGTCTGTTGCTGGCCCCGTAATCTTACCAATAAGAACAATTCTTTTGCTGCCATAGCAAAGGTATATGTAATCACCTATTTTTGCCTCATTAATAAAAGCATTACCCTGCCCTTTTTTGGTAAGTTCACTAACGATTACTAACTTTTCTTTGAGAAGCATAGTATTTTCTTCATCAGTAAACAAATCTGTCCCGTGCGATATTTTCCAGATTCTTACTTGGTCAGCCCACTTCAACCAGATAGTGCTTGAATAATTGAACAAATCTGTATCGGACGGCATTTTATTCAAAAGGGCAGTATTTAGTTCAGAGAATGTTCGTTTTGCGCCTCCACCTTCTAAACTAGTTTCCAACATTTCCTTCTTAAAGACCATTAAAACTTTTGGTTTTTCTCTGTTTTGGTATTGAAACGCTATCTTCCATTTGACGGCTGTACCGAACTTTATGTTGTCAATTGCCCTTAAATCTCCTTTTTGTACACATTCAATAATATTCACGATGGCTTTACGGGCTACAATAAAAGCATCCTGCTCCGTTTTACCCCAGCTTGTATACCAAGCATAATTCTCACCAAAAGTAATTGTTATATCACTTTCCTTTTTCGACTTATCGTTTCTGCCATAGACTCCAAACTTAAAAGCAGAGCCACCCCATATCGAACCCAAGTCCTGAAGTCTGGATTCCAACCAATATGTAAATGTTTCCTTGTTGCCAGCTGAGCTATATTGTTCTAAAGTCATATTTTTAACCCGTTCAAGCGGCCAGGCATGAAGAAAGTCATCCCAGAGCTGGTTCATTCTTTTTATTTCTGCTACATCAAACACCATGAGCTTATTCCTTTATTGTTTTGGCGTATTTGATTCGATGAATATTCTTGAAAATATTCTTAACAAGTTATTTTGATACATAGCCTTTCATTGCTCTGATTTATTTCATATAACTAATGTTGGCAACTGGATAAACAATTCGTTTGGGCAACAACCCTCTTTTACCACTATTGATAATTTCAAAGAAACAATCATGAGGGCACCAAATGGTCTTTTTTATATTTAAATGTGGCTCCATGAAGTAAATCAATATTTTCTCAATTTCTTCAAATCTTTTTCTTGTGTACTTAAACGAGCCAAGATCTATCTGACCTGTCGATACTGTTATATTAGATGCTTTGAGGTATTTCAAATTATTTCTTGACTGGTGAAGCCTTGTATCAAAGTTCTGACAATAAGCGATCCCGATATACAGAAGTTTATTGCCATTCTCATAATGTCCTTCAAACTTGTATATTCCATATTTATTTTTGAGCATTACTGGAAGATTTACGCCGGTATAACCCTTAATTCTATACCATTTTCGAGGCGTGCTCCACGTGATTTCCGCCGACCAATAATCATGTTTACGAAGGCGTACTATTGGCATAAAATGCTCCTATATTTTAAAGAAATATATTGTAATGAGCTATTACTATATCAATGCAAAATGCATTATTACTCCGAATCAACGCCATATATACCTTAAAGTAAAATCTACCATTCCCTCTTTCTATTAAAACCACTCTAATTATTGCCTATATAATCTCTTCCATCAGTGTAAGAGTACTGCTATAGACTGCTGAATCCACAAAGGATAGCATGCAGTGCGACAAGAATTGTCGTATTGATTTTAATTTGTTACATTTCCAGAGCCGTCGACGTACCTCATCGCGACTCTCGAGATAATATGGCGTTTTAAGCCAATTCAAGAAACCAATTTATTCTGTTCAATGGCGCTTGACCGCTTTACAATCAATGAAGAAAATGCCCTTCATCGAAATACTCAAAAGAATGCTTCAAAACTTTTCTCGTCATTGCATCACCTCGATGCGGCTCAACAATACCCATTTTCTCAAGTTTATCCATAATTCTACCAGCTTTTGCATATCCAATATTTAACGTTACAACCAACTGAGTAGTTGAAACTCTCTTAGAATTCATTGCAATTTTCTTTGCTTGTTTTAGAGCCTCGTTATCAGAAAGATATTTTACCTCTTTACGAGCTGGGTTCTTCTTTTTCAGGGTAAAAACACATTTCTTAAGTGTCTCTTTGAGAATTGAGAAAATTTCATCTTCTTTATTGCCATGTTTTCTACGAAAACCTACTCTATCACCTATTATTCTGGGCTCATCATAGATTTTGACATAAAAACTAGCGTTTTCATCGGAAAAATTAATCTGCATGGTTGCCCTTTTGGTTAAATAGTTTCGTTTAAAAGTGATTCATACAAAAAACTACCATTCATACGTCCTATTAAAACCGCTCCAAATACATTCGATATATTCATCTTTATATTCAGTTGCAGACAACTCTCTAAGATTCTTAAAGAAAGCATCATTCCCCACATTGTAATGCTCTCCCATCACCGTTAGAGTACTGTTTTTGACTGCTAAATCAACACAGGTGAACCATACTCTATAATCCGGCTCTTCATCAATATCGCCATCTTCTTTATAAGAGACCTTAACAACAGCTATAGATTTTCTGTCTTTAGCTTCCAATCCCACATTATGATGAAAGGTCTCGCCAAAAGTTTCAGATTCCCAGAGGCATTTTTGGTCGATCATTTGCGAAACGCATACACCGGCAACATCCCCTTCCTTGTTTATGAAATAGAAGGGGGCGCGTGCTAAACCCGTGGTTTCCGAGTTGTATAGACTGATTACTTTATCTATAAATTCCCGCATATCCTGCTCCTTTGTGCTGTGTTAAAAGGATATTATGCAGTGCGACAATAGTTGTCGTTCTTGTTTTTATCTTTGATAAATAAAATGTGTCACATAGACAAGAGGTCGTATAATGATTATCTTTGATTTTGACCTTAAACTGAGGTAAAAATGGATTCATTCAAAAAGATATTACTCAAAATTATCACAGCGATTGCTGTTATCATAGCCCTCTCTTTCCTGTTTAAAATCCTATGGAACTGGATGATGCCGTCTGTATTCAAATTACCGGTATTAGGAATCGTTGATGCAATTTTACTTTTGATGTCTGCGCGCATAATGACATTGATATTTACGATGCCTTCAATGATATTGCTGGAACTTTTGCCTGCTGCTTTACGTAGAACAGAACTAATTCATGACATTGTCCGGGAGAAGAAGAAGATCGATGCGGCAATTCCGGACGATAGAATGATTGATGAGTATAATGCCAACCTTAAAAAATACAGATCTGATTTTAGACGGCAGTTAGTTTTTCATTTCTCTATTGCCGTTCTTTCTATTGCTGTTCTGACTGGAGTCAGCATGGTGATCTGGCATGTTTCGATTGCAGCCATTTTTAAGGTAAATGATTTATCTATTCTACAGACTATAATGCTGAGCCTAATACTATGCCTTATGTTTATAAGTCCAAATAAGAAAAAAGAGTAATAATTTATTCCGGAGCGGTCGGCCTAAGTGCCGCACCGCGACTTAGCTGGAAACAATGACTCATAATATGCAAAACACTAATTCCTCGAAGAGGTACTGTATCGGGGGCGCACATAGGCGCCCCATGCTGAAATTGTATTGTTATTTTTTGGCTTTATTTAGCACTGTCTGGTACGTTTTCTATTTCGTTTTCCAAATCTGTCAATATCTCTGTAGGAATATAGCCAAATCGTTTATGCCATATGTTAATGCTTAATTTTTTTGTAACAAAAGCGGTTTCGGCGTTCAGTATTTTTCTTAATTTTTTGTTCTCGTGGCCTAAATGTTTAAGCGTTGTTAAGATGTTTCGAACATCTTCATTAAATTCTTCAATTTTTGACAGCCTGTATTCCTGGAATTCATTATTATGTTTTATATTATTTTTCAACATTTTATGAATAAAAGGTAGCGCTGTTTTTCCAAAAAACAAAATTATGCTTTTTGCTTTATT
>JAEUSG010000845.1 GCA_016788315.1 Fibrobacterota bacterium
TGATGCAGCTCTGAAATTGCGTCAGGTTCCGGAAGTTGTTCCTTATCTTGAACGTGCTATTGCGATAAACCCATCCTTAAGAGATGCGAGAGATATCCTGAATCAGATAAAGCTTAGAGGCGAAGGCATATATAGTTTAAAATATTTCGGTCAAATAGGCACCGGTTCTGAACTTAATGAAGAGGGCCATCGCCTTCTTGATGAATTGAAGTTGGCAGAAGCTACTGCTAAATTTATTGAGAATATTGAAAAACATGGCGACAGCTGTGAATCATATTGCGGTCTTGGAATCGTTCAGTTTTATAGAGGTGAATATGAGGATGCCTTCAGGCTTTTCAGTCACGCCATAGAATTGAACCCACTTTCAGAAGATGCGCTTCTTAATCTTTATGATTCTGCATGCAAAATAGATTTGGCAGACAAAGCGCTGCTTGCATTACAAAATGCGATTGATATCGACCCTAGCCTCGAAAAGGTTAAGCGTGTTATTCTGGAGCACAGATGAGTAATCCAATTCTCTCTGTATGCTTTATTGTTAAGAATGAAAAAGCGCGATTGCCGCTGATTCTTAAAGATGTCTCGCAGTTTGCTGATGAAATCATTGTTGTCGATACAGGTTCTACTGACGGAACAGCAGAGATTGCAGCTTCGCATGGGGCTAAAGTATCGCAATTTGTCTGGTGTGATGATTTTGCCGCCGCAAGAAATGCTTCGCTGAATGCAGCATCCGGCAAGTGGATTCTATGGCTCGATGCTGATGACAGGATAAGTTTAGATGAAGGGCGTGCAATAAAGTCACTGGTTGTCGAAAGCACTCCTAGTAATGCGTTTACCCTTGAAATTATCAACACATCTGCTGACGGCAGACCATCCTCTTTTCTACAGCTGCGATTGTTCCCGAACGACAAAAGATTGAGATTTGAAGGGCGCATTCATGAGAGTGTTGCTGCTGCTGCTAAAAAAGCAAGATTCAATATCACTCCTGCCGGCATAAAAATTATTCATACTGGTTATGAAACTGCTGCTGCCAGAGCGCAGAAAATGGAACGTAATATGGCTCTGCTCATCCGTGAGCTTGAGAAAGAGCCGAATAATATTTCACACAGGTATCTGATTGCAGGCAGTCTTGCAGTCGATGGCAGAATGGAAGAAGCAGTTCTCCATTATGAGAAAATAGCAGCCAATCCTGGAGCATATGAACAGCAGGCTGATGTACTTGTCCGTTCACTGGTGGCACTTGCAAAGTGGAACAACCAAAGCGGCCGTTTTGCAGCGGGTGAACAATGGGCTAGAAAAGCGGTCTCTTATCGTGATAATGATATGGAAGCTCAGTATGAACTGGCCCGTGCATTGACTGGAAGAGGTGATATACGTTTTGCTTACGAAGCTGTTCATGCAGGTCTCTCATGCCAGCCATATATCTCCTCCGTTGTAGTAGATTTTATCTGCGTACGTGCTGCTCTTTATGAACTGGCACTGCAATTGGCCAATCATGCGCAAAAACATCTCGAAGCAGGGGAATGGCTCCGTAAAGGTATTGAGGAGTTGCCTTATTCTCCTGAAATGGTGCGTGTTGCTGCTCAATACTATGTAATGATTAAAAGAAATGATCTGGCGAAAACAGTTTATAAACATGCAATAAGCAGAATGGGTGAACTAAAAGGTGATTTCGAAAAGGCCATTACTGAAATAGATGCTTCTGAAAAGTCTTCCGGAAGATCACAGTTTCATCCTGAGTTTGTTAGAACCTTGCCTGTTGAAAACTGGGGCGCAGTATTAGTCGTCGGTTACGTTGACAGCTCATTATATTCAGAGTTGAAAAGACGGGGCGCAACCAGAATTGATGGTGTTGGCGGTGGAGCTTTCTGTAGCAGAGACTTCAGAACCCCTTTTGAAGCTGAGAAAAGCGATGTGCGTTACGGAGCAGTCATATTCGGCAATGCCCTAGAGGAGAGCTGCATACCGCATGAGATGGTGACATCATTGGTTAAAGTAATGGCTTCAGGAGCCTCTGCCTTCTTTACTGTAAGAAACCTTCAGCATTTCTCAGTGTTTTCAACGATATCGTATGGCTTGCTGAATAGTTCTGTTTCTCCCGTAAAGGGCGGCCGCATGTATACGAAGGATTCTGCAATTTCGCTAATTGAAAAATGTGGTTTACGGGTTACTACTGTAATTGATCTTCTGGATCCTCTTTATCAGCAGCAGGTTGTCAGGGATTCAGCAAAGTCAATGAATCTGGGTAAGGCTCTTTTAGATCTGGAAGGGCTCACTGCTGAGCAGGCAAAAGATTTTTTTGCTGTAAATTACTTCTTTCATGCGCGCTTAAGCAGTAATCTGAATAAGGTGGTTGAAGGAATGAATCTATCAGTAAAGCCATCCACGGTAAAGGCAAAAACTCTTGAGGAAGAGGGAAAGCAGCTTCTCGATAATGGTGATTATAATGGAGCTGCAGGTAAATTTCTTGAACTGATCAATATTCAGCCTGAAAAAGCGAATGGATACAGTTATCTCGGTCTTACAGAATGGTATCAGGGAAACACTAGAGATGCTTATTTCCTCTTTAAGAATGCTGCAAGTATTGACCCTTTTGATTCAGATATACTTCTTAATTTGTGGGATGCTGCTCTAAAGACCGACAATACGAATGAGGCCAGAAAAATACTTGAAGCAGCAGTTAAGCAGAAGCCTGAGTTGATTGAAATCAAAGCTGCGCTTGTCAAACATAGCGGTGGATTGGATTAAGTTTTACCAGCATTACATTATCTCTCGATAAGTTGTAAACCGGGTATACGCTTGAACTCTCTAACATTTGAAGTGACCAGCATATATCCATGTGCCAAACAGGTCGCTGCAATCCATAAATCATGAGCACCAATTATTTGTCCGGTTTTAGAAAGATCACTCCATAATTGAGAGTGTAATCGTGATACAGCCAGATCTATTTCGATAATAGGAATCGCTGCAATTATGCCTTCTACAAAAGCGAGTCTATTTGCTTTGATGCCGGCATCTGTTGCTCTGTGTACACCGTGTAATAACTCGCTTGCTGTTATAACTGAAAGAAACATTTCTTCTTTTTCGTGTTGCTTAACGAATTCAGATATGTTTGACCCCTTGCGTTCAAATTGGATTAAAACGCTCGTGTCAATTATGATTCCCATGGGTCTCTCAGACTCTGTTTGTTTAATTCCGCGCGTGCTTTATCGATATCATTGCTTAAAGATTTTGCCTCTTTAGAAGTAAGTTTTGGCAATGCATTCAATATTGCCGGCAGATCACCTATTCGACGTCCCATCGGGATTGGACGGATTTCTGCAACAGATCTCGTGCCTTTTTTGAGAATAAATGTGTCATTACGGTATGTGACTCTGTTTATATAGTCTGAAAAATGTCTAGCAGCTTCTGTAACTGTTAAAACATGTGTGCT
>JAEUSG010000042.1 GCA_016788315.1 Fibrobacterota bacterium
CAACGTTTGCAGTTCCTACCTGTCCAAAATGGCCTGCACTAGCCGTAACCAGTTCCCTGGTAGGTGTTTTCCCGTTTGAATAAATTGCGTTTGCATGTGTATGTCCCATTAAGGCGAGGTTAATTTTGTTGCTGTCACAAAATGGGGTGTTACGATTAGTACGGTTGTGTATTAAAAGTGTTCGAAAAACGCCACTTCCATTTTCTTTAAGCCACTCTTTGCTGGCTTCGAGCTGCTTTGTGGGATAATCAGTTCCTAGTTCGCCATCAAATGCTAAAAATCGTGAATCACCGTAGCAAAAACTGTAGTTTCTGTAGCCGCAATAAATATTCCATCCAACAGGTTTGGTGTAGTTTGATCTGTAATCATGGTTGCCAGGAACAAGAAATTGCGGTACATTCATTTTTCTGAAACCGTCATATCCACCAGCTCCATTAAAGAAGTTTGACCAGATGATGTCCACACTTCCAGACCGTCCAAAACCATTATCGTTGGAATATTCCATGATAAGATCACCGGTATTTACAACAAATTCAACTCCCAGGATGTTTATTAATTTTACCAGCCGTGACGTATACTGTAATTCAAGGGCGTAACCGTTTCCCCATTCCCTACTAATGTGTGCGTCAGTAAGATGAATAAAAGAATATGTTCTTGGAAAGGTTGAAAGGACGCGTACTGTTTTATAGGAGGTGTCGCTATCGTCTCCAGCATAAATAAGTAAATCATACAAATCAGATGGCGTATTTTGAGGGACAATTGAAAATAGTTTAATATTGTAATTAGCCATGGTAAGAGAGTCCCACACTATTTCCTGAACAATGGAGTCGATTATTGATAGCTTATATCTTTGAAATGGGCCGGATAATACAATTGAATCTATAGCAGTTGTATGATCACGTTTGTATTGTATTTGTAAGGTGTCACCCTTCAAAACAAATGTCGGTGATGCATTGCAGGGGGAGATGATTTGTCCAGCAGTAATCTGAAAACTTATTATGAAAAATAGTATAATAATAATATGCATCTTGTCATTTCTAAAAGAATAGGTCAGTAAAATTCCCCACTAAACCTCTAAGACTGAAGTATGCCATGAACGTTGAAAAAAGCAGAGTTGCAATACAGCCCGCATTTAACAGCCATCCAGCTTTGTGCTCTTTCATAATTTCACTCTTGTTTATTACAATAAGAATGTAGATGGAAAGAAATGGCATTGCAATGGATGAAAGCGCCTGTGTTGCTATCATAAGACTGACAGGTTTCATTCCCAGTAGAGTTCCAATAGGGGCTTGTGCTAATGCAAGAAGTGCAACAACGCGGAACCAGGTAGCTTTGGGGTTTCTAGGAATGCCTTTATAGTCACATATCATCCAGGGGGCAAGCAGCAT
>JAEUSG010000332.1 GCA_016788315.1 Fibrobacterota bacterium
ATACAGGCATCACGTAAAGGGCTTCTACTTCAGTCGTGGAAAGAGCATTTTAACTCTGGAGTTTGGAAAGAACTCATAAGCGAAACAGGAATTGATATTTATAAATACACAGGGAAACTTTCCGCAAATGAATCTGTTCCGTGGGATGTTATCAGAACAGACCATGAAAGGGCCTATTTCGCTGCCGAATTGAGGGCTGCATATGAAGCCTCCGCAACAACAGATTGCAGGGACGGCTGTGTTTCGGACTGCGGAGCATGTTCAGGAAAAGCGACAACGGTAATTAAAAAGCACATAAGTCAACCTGCTGCTGAAAAGTTTCAGGTTAGGCAAACAGTTTCACATGAGCCGTATCACGCTGTCGGTTTGTATGAGAAAACTGATGCGGCAAGGTTTATTCCCCACAGAGATATGACAAGGCTAATTGAAAGAGCCTTTAGAACGGCGGCAGTTAAGCTTTGTTATTCGCAAGGTTTTTCCGCCCATGCTGATATGTCCTTTACCTATCCGTTAAGTCTCGGTATGACCGGTCTTGCTGAACGGATGACTGTTGTTCTAGGCGGACCTCTGCCGTCTGGTATTATTGAAAAGGTAAACAGTGCTTTGCCGGATGGCGTAAGATTAACAAAACTGACACAGGTGCGTAAGCGAATATCATTAGAACCGTTAATTACAGATGCAGAATACAGATTTGAATTGGGTTCACTGTTTGCGAAAGCACAATCAGCACTTGATGAATTTATGAAAAGCAGTGATTGTAATGTCTCTGTACGTTCTAAAAGCGGTGATAAGATGACAAATATCAGACCGATGGTAAAATCGGTTACTTCTGCTGATACTGCTGTAATTGCTGTGCTCTCTCTGAGACAGGCTGCTTTTATGCGCTCTTCAGACTTTATGAAACATGCACTTAAACTCACTGATGAAGAGATATTGACAATAAAAACAGAACGAACAACCTTTCTGCCTGCAATGTAATGGATTGATTATATGTCGAAACGTAAAGCAAAAAAGAAAAAGGTAAAAATAGCCCACTGTGCATGGTGCCGTAAGGTTCTTAAAGCAGGCTCATATACCAGTGAAGGGCGAGATGATTTCTGCGGAAATGAGTGCCTTTCAGAGTGGAAGGTTAAACAGGCTATTGTATTGAGGCAGCTTGAAGGTCAGAAAAGTCTGGTTGAAAAGCGCGGTGAATCAGTTAAGGATCTTGAAGAGAAAGCCCACAAACAGAAGCTTGAGGCTATTAAGCAGGGTGATCTTAAAAAGGGTGAGCAGATAACAGTTGATGAACTGCTGGAAACAACTGCAGATGAGAAAGAGCTTGAGTCAATTGCCGGCAGACTATTCGGCGTTAAGGTGCGGAAGACCTATCATCCACTTGTTTATGTTGCAGCTGGAGCAGTTTTTGCGCTGCTGCTGATGATTGCGGCTACTAAAATCACCTCTAGTCTAAAAGAGAATGAAACTACACCCGATAAAGCTAAGAAAGATTCTACATCAATACGTAATCATACACTGAAGCCTGCAGATACTGTTCTAACAAGTTATAAAAAAGAGGTTACGGTAAATCCGGTCGAAAAGGAGGAGAGGGCTGTCCGTGCTCCTCTTTCTGCCAAGCCTCAGCCGCTGATTACAGATAAGTATGAGTCTACACTGAATTTCTCGCGCGGTAATATTGATGTACCTGATGTGGCACTTACATTTGATGCAGGAGCTCATCTTGAGGAAACGGGAGCCATTCTTGATACATTAAAGTCAAGAAACATAAAGTGTACCTTTTTTCTGACCGGTTATTATGCTAAAAAATACAGCAGCATGGTTCGAAGGATGGTAGCAGAGGGGCATGAAATTGGCAATCATACCACTACGCACCCGCATCTTACTACTTTTGAGACTAGCGGTACACAAACTACTTCAAAGGGTGTGAATAAGAGTATGCTTCTGCATGAGTTGAACTCTACAGACACAATTCTGGCTTCAATAGCAGGTTCAGCTTACCGCAAAATATGGCGCGCACCATATGGAGAAATGAACAGAGATATCTGTGCGTGGGCGGAGGAGGGTGGATATAAACATGTCGGTTGGACACAGGGCAACTCATGGCGCACGAACCTTGATACGAATGACTGGATTGAATATCCCAGCGAGCAGGGCTTCTTTTATCCGCAGGAAGTTGTTGACAAAATAATGAAGTTTGGGACTGGCACCGGAAAAGGGCTGAATGGCGGAATTGTACTAATGCATGCCGGTACATTGCGCAAAAAACATAAGATGGTTGAATATCTTGGCGTGCTTATAGATAGTTTGCAGAAGCAGAATTACAGCCTT
>JAEUSG010000087.1 GCA_016788315.1 Fibrobacterota bacterium
CCCGACACATTAACATTACGACTCACAAACGGCGGAAATGGAAACAACAGTGATTTAGCCAGTTGGGGTGATGCGAAACTCATTACCGGTGAACTGCAGAATTGACTCTTCTAATGTCAATCTCTACTCCATGATCCAATCGCTTTCAAATCTGCCTATTTACGATTCGCAAACCATCACCTTTCCTGCATGGTCCTTACCTGGTGGCTTGAGAGGTGATTATACTTTCACCGCAGTAACCACCCTGAGCAATGATGATATCCGGCTGAATGACACATTGAGAACAAACTTTTCAGTGGCGCACATCTGCCTTTCGGGATTCCCCAAACAGCTTCAGCTTTATTGTCGGGATGCTCAGGATTCGGCAGAAATAACTATCAACGATAGCATTGTTATCACCGGTTCCGACTCCGTTTCGCTGACACTTTACCGAAACGGTACTCGATATAGATGAATCGCAAAAAAGCTCAACTATAACGGTAACGTCGCACACTTTAACTTAAGCACGAAAATTCATGCTGAACTCTAACTTTTATATAGGGTAGAAACACGCAACTACAAACAAATCTACTGCTTCTATACAAACAAGGTATCTAATTATTTATCTTGCACATCATGAAAAAACCTTTCCCTCTGAAAAACAATCCAAAAGCAAAAGGGCTAATCTTTGATCTTGATGGCACGCTGGTTGACACCATGCCCATCCATTTTATTGCATGGAGAAATGCCGCAGCAAAACATGGAATAGATTTTACGGTCAAACTGTTCGGAGAACTCGCAGGTATTCCGCTTTATCCCACTGTAGTAAAACTGAATGAGCTTTTTGGAAAAACTATCGATCCCAAAGTGATGGGAGATTTAAAAGAGGCTGAATTCGAAGAGAACCTCCATCGTGCTAAAGAGATAAAAGCGGTGACTGACATAGTACGAATGAATTTCGGAAAACTCCCAATGACAGTGGGCACCGGAAGTTCAAGGTATCTAGCCCTTAAAACTCTTACTTTGATGGGTTTACAGGATTACTTTAACGGCATTGTCTGCAGCGAAGATGTAACTAACTATAAACCGCATCCTGAAACTTTCCTTAAATGCGCTGAACTGATGGGAGTAGCACCTGCCGACTGTGAAGTATATGAAGATGGGGTTCTTGGTCTTCAGGCCGCCGCGACTGCTGGTATGATGGCAGTTGATGTTACAAACTACTATGAAGTGACAATCGGCAGAGAGTAAATAGCTTTAAAGTCTCAAAATAGTCTCACTATAGTGTCATAGAGACTGCCACAACCATCTCTTTCATCAAAAAATTACCGTTTTTGAGCATTTAACGAATTGATAATAAACAAATTAAGATTTTCACGCTTTTTCGTATAACAATTGCAGTAACTTAAGCGGATAATCGTAGTGACATTGCAATCAATCATTAAGGAGGACTTTCCATGAAAAAGATTTTTGCCCTGCTGTTGCTGCCCTTGTCACTTTGGGCTCTTCCTGCATTTCCCGGTGCTGAAGGATATGGCTCGGAAACTCCCGGCGGACGCGGCGGCAAGATCTATATGGTCACCAACCTCAACTCGAGCGGCCCCGGTTCTTTCAGGGCAGCGCTTCTGGCCAAAGAGCCGCGAATCATTGTCTTCAGAGTTTCAGGTGTTATTGACATAACCGGAAATGGCGATGATGATATGGTCTTGGAGGATTCACTGCACTCTTACTTCACAATTGCCGGACAGACCTCTCCCGGTGGTATCACGATAACTGGAAGCAATCAGTGTTCCAATGTAATCTGGCAGTATGCGGCTAACAAATGCCACGATGAGATATGGCGTTTCATCAGGTTCCGAGCAGACAGCATTACAGGAGATCATGCATTTGAGCATTACCGTTCCAGTCGTTTTATTCTTGACCATTGCGATTTTTCTGGAGGCCTTGATGAAGCGGTTGACATTTGCCGTTCCAACAACTTCACAATTCAATGGTCTACAATAAACAACTCCTCTCCATATGCTTATAAGACTCCCGGTTCCTGCAGCTCATCAAACCCTACGCAGGCTTACGGTATGCTTTTATCCTATGGACCGATGTGGCATATAACCATGCACCATAACATGTTTGCAAACCACAATAAGCGTGGACCTGAAATGGGGCTTGAAGAGGTTCTTGATAGCGGAAAGATCGATTTCCGCAACAACGTAGTTTATAACATCGCTCAATACACAAGTGCTTTTTGGGGATATGACTCAACACAATATTATGCTGTCAATGTAGTCGGAAACTATTACCGTTCAGGACCGATGAGTCCTGCAAGCAATCCTGTAACGGCCAGTGCACTCATAAATCTGCACACAAGCGGTAACTATTGGGATACGAAGGGCAGCAAGGGTGCACCTTATGCCGGCGACCCCGATACGGTTGTCTGGAACGCCTATGGCCGTTCACCAAAAATGATGGCAACAGAGTGGCCGTTGGCTCCTGTGACAACACATACAGCGGTTAAAACATATGACACAGTTTTAGCAAGAGCTGGAGCCTGGCCCCGCGATTCGCAGAATGTCCGGACAGTACAGGATATCGTAAACCGCACTGGCCGCATGGGAGAGATGGATGAACCCTATATCGTTAAAGGCCCAAAACCTCCAACAGATTCTGATATGGATGGCATGCCGGACTATTGGGAACGTGCCGTAGGACTCAACCCAAACAGTGCTTCCGATGCCAACGGTGATTTTGACCAGAGCGGTTACACCAATATCGAAAAGTACATCAATGATCTTGCCAATGTTTTGATTGGAAGTGCGCCTGTATATCCCAATACCAAAATTGATTCTGTCAAGGCTGGCGTATATGAATATGGATACGTCAAGGTGATTGTTACCGATTCAGCAACCGGCGCACCACTCCGCGATGTCTGTATCAGTGTGAATGACACCACCTCCGTTATTTTGGGAAAAACTAACAAGACTACCAGTTATGTAGAAGTTAACAGTGCTATCACAGGCAGCACAGGAGAATGCATATTCCGTGAAGATGCAGCAGCCTATACAGTTTCACTAAAGCGCTCACAGTACCGTATCCCTGCCAAACGTATTTTCACCATTGCCAAAGGTGAAACCACCACAGTACGTATTGCCCTCGCCCCTTATGGTGCCTCATCCATCTCTTTACTTCCAGCAAAGTGGACTCTTGGACTGGGTCGCACAAAACAGATCAGCGCGTATCGTACATTCCCAGACCAAAGCATTCTGCCTTTGACCGATTCCGTTAAATGGAGCAGCGTACCAGCCGGACTGGTAACTGTATCTAAAGGCGGCATTGTAACGGGAGTTGCCGTAGGTAATGTCACACTTATTGGTGACTGGGTAGCAACAGGTTTTAAAGATACGGTTAACATACAGGTTGTAAGTTCAGCTGTAATTGTTGATTTCGGTGCCACTGTTAAACAGAATGTTTTCGGTTTATCAGGTTGGGATTCACTTGTAGCCGACGCATACAACTCTTACACAGACAAGGGGCCCGGCGGCACCTGGAGTTTTTCAGGATATGGACATGCCGGTGCATGCGCACGCGATACAAATGGTCATGGCATGATGTTTGTCTCAGGAGATACAATTGTTGTCAGTTGGTATAATAATCTGTCAACACCTGTTTCCTTTACTCCAAACATCTGTTTCAACAACACAGGACGCTCGGGGAGCGGTAAGTGGAGCGCAATGAGTGCTGTAACGCTGACAGCTTTGGGAAGCGGTGAATCACGATATGTATTTGACGGCGCAAATGCCGGCAGCTATTATATTGTCAATGTAAGTCAGGGATATACTCCGCCATCGAATAATGTAGAACTGGTGTGTGATAAAATAGCTCTTAAGTTTGCGGCCAGCGATATCGGTGTCGAACAGAACGTGCTTCAACCCGGACTCTACTCCGCACTTCAGGTTGTTCCTAACCCTTTTAATTCCCGCGTTAGTATCCGTGCTCCCCGCTTTGCCGGAACAGAGGTTCCTGAACTTGTCATTGTAGACATTCAAGGCCGCTCAGTCAGCCGGTTGCATCAACCTCATGCTCACTCTTTTCAGTGGGAGTTTATCTGGGATGCGGGTTCATTGCCTCCAGGCGTCTACTTTGCATCATGCAAAACAGGCAAAATGCAATTGCGTCGAAAACTGATGCGCATGGAGTAAATAACAAGCAGTAAGTTTTGAAAACTAGAGATTTCTTTTTTATTAATACTTTAATTAGATGGATTTCCTGAACTGCAATAGAACACAACAGCGGGTATAACAACGGTAGTTAAAGCACAACATTATGAATTTTTGATTATTTAACTGTTATAAGTACTATAAAACCATTAACATATATAAAATCACATTTTAAATAAACCCCTGCGCCGCTCTCCATATATTATATATGTATCAGAAGGTATCGGCAGCTTCAGGAAACTAGTCTTGACCGTCTGGATATCTCACAATGTCTCAAAAGGAGTTTCAAGATGGGTCAGAAGTTGTATGTCGGTAACTTTGCTTATTCAGTAAGCGACAGCGATTTAGAGGAAATGTTCCGTGATTTCGGAACAGTTGTCTCTGCAAAGGTTATTATCGACCGCACAAACGGCAGATCAAAAGGTTTCGGATTTGTTGAAATGAGCAGCGATGCTGAAGCAAATGCAGCAATCACAGCCATGAACGGCAAAGAAGTAAGTGGACGTGCACTTACTGTAAACGAAGCACGCCCAAAAACTGAAGGCGGCGATCGCGGCGGTTTCGGTGGTGGCGATCGTAGTGGTTCACGCGGTGGTGGACGCGGCCGTTACTAGTATTTAAATACGTAACAGACCAAATGCAGGGCGATCTGTCTTGACAAAGATGGATCGCCCTTTTTTATTAATATTCTATAGAAATGAGAGTGAAATATGGCTCAGCCAAATTACCAGTATGAGAAGCGTCAGAAAGAGATTGCCAGAAAAAAGAAAAATGACGAAAAATTAAGAGCCAAGCAGAATAAAAACAAGAGCGATACAGCACCATCTGTCACTCCAGTTGTCCGTCCTCAAAATTAACAAAAGTAATTTTTTCAACCTCTGAACTCAGAGGGATTGATACCATATTTTTTCATGTTGTAATAAAGGGTGTTCCTGGATATTCCGAGGTCTTTAGCCGTTAATACTGCATTTCCTTTTCGTTTATCCAGTGCATCCCTATATTTTTTTCCCGCTGCATTAAATCTTTTCGATTCACCTTTTACATTTGAATATACGGCATTGTTTTTTGCATCGATAAGCTGATGTATTACTTCCGGTGTAATTTTATTGTTAACAGCAAATATGCATGCGTGATAAACCACATTTTTAAGTTCACGCACATTTCCCGGCCAGGAATACTGCTTAAGTAACGTTATGCATTCGTAAGAGAGATTTTCAACTCTTGTCGCCATTTCACTGTTATATTGTGAAATAAAATGATAACAGAGATCGGGAATATCCTCTTTTCTATCATTTAATTCCGGAATTAAAACTACTGCAAGATTAATTCTGTAGTAGAGGTCCTCTCTGAAAGTTCCCTCTTTAATTCTTCTTTCAAGATTCTGATTAGTTCCGGCAATAAATCGGATATCTACCGGAATAACTTCATTCGATCCCGTTTTCTGCACTACTCTCTCTTCAAGTATCCGTAGCAATTTTGCCTGCGCTGACAAAGAGAGGTTCTGAATTTCATCTATAAAGAGTGTTCCTTGATTTGCTGATTCAATAATTCCCGTGGTATTATTGGCAGCTCCTGTAAAAGCTCCTTTAACATGTCCAAATACAATCGATTCAAAAAGTGAATCAGGAATGGTTGAACAATCCATTTTTACAAATGTTTTATCAAAGCGTGTGCTGTTTGAATGAATGTAACGTGCCAGCACCTCTTTACCAGATCCTGTAGCGCCTTCAAGTAAAATGGTAATTTCTGACTTTGATAGAGGCATTACCTGACTTAACATTTTTACAACAGGAGGACTATTGCCAACAAATTGATTTTCCTTTTTTTTCTCTTCCCGATCTTTTTTAAGGCTGGTAATTCTCTCCCTGTTGTTGATGATCTCTTTCTGCAGAATGGTAACCTCATGAAGGGCGATACCCATTATACCCAGAGATCTCTCTGATAAAAACATTCTTGGTATATATTCCAAACTGAAGAACCGTTCAGGCATATGGCGCAGCTGCAGAAATACAGGCGTCTCCTTTGCATCAAATGAGATCGCTCTTTCACAAAGAGTAAATTCACTTATCTCAATTTTATCGCTCTGACGAATGTATAAATGAAAATAGAATGATTCCGGCCAATATGTTTCAAACAGATCACATCTGAACAGAACTGTACCATCCAGCACAAATTCAATACTCTTTCTATAAAGAGTAAGTTCTATTAAATGTTCTCCTGAATCAATATTATTTATACGGGATGAAAGCAGGTACCATCCGGATTTTTTCAGCAAGATGTGTGATGCATCTCCATTCGGACCGATTGAGAATCCGGAATAATCAGGGGTGTAGCCTGTTATCGGAGAAATTTCAGGAGCACCAAACATGAAGATAGGAGCCTGTTTTTGTCCTGATTTGTAACGCAATCTTAATGTTGTTTTATACTTGCCGGGATATATTTCTCTCTGTCCTGAAATAATGTTAACCTCTTTTAGATCTTTTAATTCTCCCCCTGCGAGAAGATTTATCTCCTTACTCGATAATTCATTGCCCGGTTCCTTCTGTAAGCGCTGCTGCAAAAGCTGTTGCGGTGTATTGACAAACAGAGTATTCAGATTTTTTGTGAATAAAGCATCTTTATCTAATGAGGAGTTTTTAAAGAGATCAATAAACGGTATATTGAAAGCTGTAATATTCTCAGATTCATCAAAATAAAAAATAGGACTATTTTCAGAACCTTCAAGGACAGGTTTATGAAGAATATTCGCATTCAGTTCACCATTTGCTCTTGAAAACAGACAGAAGTGTGTTGGAAGTGTTGAATAGATATTAAGGGAATAAAGTGCGCGCTGATATTTCTGGTTTAGTGGATATAACTTATCCAGTTCAACACCTTTCAATCCATCTTTTGAATGCTCAACCGGAATTGCAAAAAGTTCATGTATAAAGGATGTCTGTAAAAGAAAACTTTTAAATACATCTATCTGATCAGCACTATAGTGGGGTAAATATGGTGTTGAACTTCTTAATGTTGAAGTACCATCAGTACCTACACTTAAGGTACACAAAGGATAGAAAGATTGAAAACCATCAATGTAATACATATGTACTAACATGTAATATATAATAATCATGACTAAAGTTGCTAACTAACTGAAATTCATTATGTTACTTTATTACACAAATTGGCATTTTGTTTGCATAACTTCATTTATATTCATAAAAAGGAGCTATTCATGAACAAAAAAGTTTTAACTCTTCTTTTCGCGATAAATGCAGCCATTTTTTCGATGAATCTAACTTCTCTTCCGGCAAATACATTTGTCAAGGTTACCCCCATTACTCATGAATTTCCTAACGGCTACACAGGTTCATTCGCCAAACGTTTCTGGTGCAATTTCACCTGGGACAATGACAGCGGTCGAATTCTTTTTTACGAAGGTTACCAGGGAAGTCATAATCAGGTTGGCGGCAGCATCTATGCCAATGCCATATATTCATTTACTCCGGCTGATTCAAAAGTTAAGATGCTCAATCTATCAAACTGGAGTAATCCAAGCTACGACCACCATGTTGCCGACTCAGGTACAGCATCTCCACATCCGAGACATACTTATGGCGGCTTCAAGTATATCTCAAAATTTAAAAGCATCTTCATGGGTTTTGGCGCCTGCGCCCATGATGTAACATGTACATCAGGCGACATATGGCAATACGATCTCACTCTCAAAACATGGACTGAAATCGGAAAACCTCTTCCAGCAGATGGACAAATAGGTGAAAGCACTTACAACAGCAAATTCGGTTATTTAGAAGGCTCCGACACTTTATGGGTCTTTGCTCCAAGAAGGGATGCTAGCGGCTGGCTGAATATTTACTCCTTTAATCTTAGTACACACAAATGGTCAGCAAAATTGAATTACGGTACTTCTGTTGCCAATCTGGTCTGCATTGCTGAAGACAACTCTAGGAAACATATTCTTATGTGGACAAGTAATAATGGAAATAAATTCTGGTATTTTTCACCTATTACGGAAAAGATAACCCAGCTTCCTGCTCCACCGGCAGAATTAAAAACCTCTGGAAAAATTGTCTATGTTCCTAAACATGATCGATATGTCATTTATGACAACAGTAAAGTCTGGTCTTTAAATCCGGTTGATACAACCTGGAGCGAAATTGCTTCAAGCGGTATCCCGGGAACAAGATTTGATGACTATTTTGCATATGATGTACTAAACGATGCCATCACGATGTTTGATATTAATGGAGCATACTGGGTTTACCGTTTTACACCAGTATCTTCAACTTCAGAAAAAACAGGAGTGATAAATAATTTACATTTCTCAGCTTTTCCTAATCCTGCAAAGAACATCATAGACTTTTCATCTAATAGCAAAAATACAGTCTATAACATTTATGATATTTCAGGGCGGATTATAGCCACTCTATACGGAAGTAAATGCAAATGGGATGCTGCAGGTATACCAGCAGGCATTTATACTGTTAAGGCAAAATCCGGACATAGCGAAGGAATACGACGTTTAACCCTCGCTAAATAGTGAGACATATTTTACATTTTGCGATGAGAACTTTTCGTCAACTTCGGCAAATTTGCTGAATAGCTGACCGATATCTCTGTCACTCAATTGACGATCCATCCAGGGATAGAGAATCTCATCCTCTTTCTTAATGTGTTCGGTCAGGAGGTCAGTATATGACTTCAGCCCATTTCTAATTGCAGCAGTATTTCCTGTTTTAAGAGCATCAGCAACAGATCTTACATACTTTCGACCTGCAACATGCTCCTCTTCCATTGCCACAATGATATCAGAATTTGCATCAAAGAATTTGAAAAGAATATCCTCTTCCTTCGCATGATGGAACTTATCTGCATAGTTTCTTATAAAATCCAGCGCCTGTTCAATAACAGCTGTTGATTCCAGTAATGTTTTATCATCAGCAGTAATCAGCAACTGCACTTTTGCGATTACCCTTTTAATATTCACATGCTCTTCTATAAGTGCAGCCAATGGAGGAGAGATCTTTTTTCTCAAAACTTTCGGTTTTCTTTGCAGTTTCGGAATTTCAACTTTTACCCCTGGGTAAATTACCTCTGCCATTTCAGAAAAGAGTGAATATTCATCTGATTCGTTCAGATTGTGTATTTCAATGATGTCACGAAGGCGGCAGGTTCCCATTGAACAGCCGGTACAGCCGATATTCCATTTAGTAAGAACATCCTCCACCCCGTTATATTCTTTGATTATCTCTTTTATGTTTTTATCAAGCAGAGCGTTCATTATTCAATCCTTTTTTATTGTGTAGTGAAAAGATACTGTTAATTAGAAGAGATAACCTTGACCTGGATCATGTTATCAAATACCTTGAAACAAGTACATTCATTAATACATTATCATTCATGTAGTTATGAAATTTTATGCGTAGATTAATCTCTATATTTGCGTAGATTATGCGTAGATTATTATCTTTTTATTATGACATTTTCAAGATATATACATGAACTTCCGGAATGGCCGAAATTCCATTACGACAGATCTGCTTTAACTGATCTTCTTGCGGAAGTGAGATATCATCAGGGAAAGCTGCTTGGTCGTATGAACTCCATGGGTCTGGACGAGAAGAATCTTGCAAATCTCAACACCCGCCTTCTTGACATAAAAAATACCAGTGAGATAGAAGGTGATATTCTGGAAAAAATTCAGATACGATCCTCCCTTGCCAGACGGCTTCATATGCCTCTGGAATCAAAAGTAAAAGCTGAAAAACATGTCGATGATGTCGTATCTATGATTTTAAGAGCAACGTCACTCTACAATCAAAAACTGACAAAAGAAGAGCTCTTCAAATGGCATTCCATGCTTTTCCCGGAAGGATTGAGCGGTAAACGCGAAATAGTTTCCGGAGGATGGCGAAATAATCCTCCCTCTGACCCTATGCAGGTGGTGTCAGGTTATCATGGTAAAGTACGTATTCACTTTCAGGCACCCGATTCAGACAGGCTTGAAAATGAAATAACGTCATTCCTGCACTGGTTTAATAATGTGAACAATGTTGACCCTGTTCTTAAATCAGCAATTGCACATCTATGGTTTGTTACTGTTCATCCCTTTGATGACGGCAACGGACGCATAGCACGAGCTATTGGAGATCGCCTTTTGTCCCTAGCCGATCAAAGCCAATATCGTTTTTACAGCATGTCAACTCAGATACTGAAAGAGCGAAAAGAGTATTACTCAATACTTGAAAGAACGCAAAGAGGTACTCTCGATATTACCGAATGGCTTAGTTGGTATCTTGCATGTCTTTTGCGCTCTATCAATTATGCTGAAAAAGAGATGCTAGCAGTTGATAAATTAGCAACCTTTTGGAAAACCTATGCAAAATCTGATTTTAATAACCGGCAGATCAAGGTTTTAACAATGTTGCTTAATGAATTCGAAGGAAACCTTACAACTTCAAAATGGGCTAAACTTGCCAGCACCTCACACGATACCGCCCTGCGTGACATTAATGACTTGATAGAGAGAAAGATTATCGAAAAAATTGATTCTGGCGGCAGAAGTACCGCCTATAAGCTTTTACGTTGATCACCTTGCGAACGTTTGGATAGTAAAAGCAAAGCTGCTGTTATACATAATGCGGCAATAAATGCTGCTGTTGAAAAGAATTCTATTGAAATAACGGGTTTAGTTTCCGGAAAAAATGTTGGCAATGTCCCTGCAACAAGTGCAAGACAGGCAAGTCCGAAAGCAAATCCGGAACGCAGAGGAAGCGCATTGTAAAGCGCAGCCAGGGTAACAGGCATTGTCATTTGGAATAGCATAATACCCATAAAGGCAAATGCTGTTCCGGGCAGAAATTTAAAGACAACTACTGAAAATAAAAGAGCAATAACACTACTCTTTATCCAGCCGAAGCGATCTGCAACAAACCCTCCCATAAACTTTCCTGAAAAGGCAGCTAATGCTATGATCAGCGGTGTGTAAGTTGATTTAAGGCAGAAAGAACCTCCCATACTGCCGCCTAGCGCGCGTATTCCTACAGAAACCATAAGAAGCAGGACGATTAGTGATACAAGGGGAAAGGAACGTTTCTCTGTTACTATTGGTTTGTTTACATTATCAATTTTAGCTGATATTAAAAATGCTGCTGCAAAGGAGATTGTAAGTAACACAACTGTTGGAAGCAGAAACCATTCTCCCTGTTTACCAAACCAGATACCAATTGCGAGTCCTATGGCACCAGGAGCGACAAATACTCCTGGATGAACAGCTTTTGAGGGGTTTATTCTTAGAACAATTGATCCCGCACCTACATGGAAGAGAGAGTTTCCAGTTGCGACCAACAAAATGGCTGGTAAGACTGTGAACGGTGCTGATATGAGACCTGCTGCGGCCAAAGCTATTCCCAAGAGCATTGTAAGACGTGCTCTATTTGAAAGGTCGCTTATCAAGCCGAAAATAAACTGACTTCCGAATGCTATTGAGTTGTAAATAATTGCATTTCTGAAAACATAATCAGGTTGTAAATTATTGGCAGATGCACATAAAAAGATTGTTATTGCTGATGTGAAATCAATGATTGCATGAACAAATCCTAGAGTACCTGATATTTTGAAGTCTTCTGATGTTTTCATTTAGTCAGTATAATTACTATATTTCAGGAGAACAGTCAATAAACAAAAGGAAAATTTTATGAGATATTCAATAGTTGCTCTTACCCTACTTATCATGGCATCTTTTTCTAATGCTGATATTATACCACCTGATGTACATTTTATAACACACACATTGAAATTTACCAACTACAACGAGTTTTCTGATAAAATAATTTTTCATACTTACAGATCCGGTTATTATGGTATTCCTTATTGCGATACTGTTAAAAACGGCATATTAAATAATTTTTCAGGAGAAATTTCTATTTCAAATTTTGGCTCATGCCAATGTAGTTCTGGTTACCTTATCCCTTACAATGTAGCATCTGGATTAAATGTTGGTGCATCAGAATTCTTAAGAGTATCTAACACAGACCCGAGGATTTCTATTATATCTGAATATATTTTCTATTACGATTCCACTGTTAAACTACGAGCAGCAATACAAAAGAAAACTGTAAAATTCAGTAACGGTAAAGCCGACTCAGTCATAACATATCCAAAGCCTTCTGCAATTGAGAAAAATACCGTTTTACAAAATTCAAAACAGGCTACTGTAAAATATGCCAATGGCTATATCAATTACTCACTACCATCAAACGCCCCAGCAACGCTGACTTTCTGGGATCCTACCGGAAAGAGAGTTTCTTTTCTTAAAATCACATCGACCTCAGGAAAAGTTTTGGTTCCTTCTCTGCCTTCAGGAAACTATCTCGCCGTTCTTGAAGGGCAGAATGTTAAGGTTTCAACTAAGCTCGTTATAAAACACTAATGCCGTTAGATTTATCACTTCTTTTTCTTAAAGCTCTCGGAGCTACAATTCTTATAGAAACAGCAGTGCTGCTTCTCCTGAACCGCTTCTCGCGCCGATTGTTTCCTGTTGCACTCCCTGTTCCTGCTGTCGTTTTTGCTGGAATACTTTGCTCCTTTGCAACGCTGCCATATCTCTGGTTCGTCTTGCCGGATATTCTGCATAACAGAACATTACTGATTTGGCTTGGTGAAATATTCGTAGTTCTGATAGAGATGGTTATATACAAAAAAATCTTACAGACCTCCTTTTTAAGATCTTTTCTAATATCCCTTATTTGTAACTCTGTTTCTGCAATTTCTGGCCTTTGGTTATTTTAAGAAACGTACGCTGTATATCTTATATTTTATCTATATATATATTATAACTACATATAATACAATATGTTATGTAATAATATGTACGCTGATAAGATCGATATTTACTCTCATGTCGTTGCGCAGCAGCAATAAATAGTTTATCTTACTCGCATGAGTAAACGTGCAAAACCGGATATACTAAGCTATCATAATTACAGAAAACTTCTGAAGGATCTTTTTTCCTTCCATCAGAAGGAGAACAGACATTTCACTTATCGTTATTTTTCGATGCGGGCCGGTTTTGCTTCACCTAGTGCACTTAATGAAATTATTGCCGGAAAGAAAAATCTTACTCAGTCAAGTATTGTAAAGATGGCTGATGGATTTAAGCTTACCAAAACAGAAACAGAATATTTTACCAACCTGGTCTATTTCAATCAAAGTAAAACAGAGAAAGAAAAGACCCGTTACTTTCAGGAAATTTCCAGAATACAAAAATCCAAGAAGGGCAAAACTCTCACAACCGAGCAGTTTGAATATTACTCCAGCTGGCACAACTGCGCAGTTCGTGAACTGATATGCACAAAAGGGTTTAAAAATGATCCTGAATGGATTGCTTCCAGGCTTAATCCAAAAATTACCCCTGCAGAAGCAGCTAACGCGCTGAACCTTCTTCAGAGATTGAAACTTGTAAAGACTGAAGCTGATGGGACTCTTTCATTAGATTCTCCAAAGCTTGAAGTTGATCCTGATGTAACCACGCTTTCTATTCGGAATTTCAACCGTGACATGATACGGCTCGGAAGCGAATCGATAGAACGCTTTCCACAGGCAAAACGTGAAGTAAGTGGTATTACTGTTGGTGTTTCCAAAGAAGCCGCTGAGGAAATGAAATCCATGGTAAGAGAGTTCAAAAAGCAGCTTCTTAATTTTGCAATAAATGACAAAAGAACGTCTGAAGAGGTTTATCAGATGAATTTTCAGTTTTTTCCATTATCAGAATCGGAGCTGTCATGAAAAGGGCAGTATTAGCACTCATAGCAGCTATTATTTTTTTATCAGCTTGCACCGGCGGCAATATTGCTGGTACTGGTTCTGAATCACCAAATGCCATAACAGGAACTATTTACAATTTAAGAGCGGATATTACCGCAGACCTGAAAGCCGTTGGAAAAGTTTGTATAACACTTTACCGTATTGATTCTTTAAGAGACTCAACTAACAGGCTGAATATGAGTTGGTATGCAACAGATTCCTCCCTTACTGATTCTTCAGGACACTTTTCATTTGAAATTGACACCATGGGCCAATATTCTGTCCTAGCATCATATCAGAGCCTAAAAGCTTTCTCTGGAATCATCAATATCAATTCTTTGAAAAAGTCAATAAACAACTTAACGTTGGAACTGAAAAACACCATTAACATTGATGGTAGTCTAAGAGATACATCACAAACAAACTATTCAAAATTGAAGTTAGGAATAATTGGCACACCTTTCATTACTGAATGTTTTTCAAATTCAAGCTTCTATTTTACTGAAGTGCCCCAGGGAGATCTTCAATTCTATGCATCTGTTCTATCAATTCACAGCAGAATCACAAATGACACAACACATTATTATAATCAACCAAGTTTTCCATTTTTTTCCTTTCCGGTAGTAATACAAAATGATACCGTACGCACATCCATCGGCACCTTACCGATCATTTACAAATCGACACTTAATCCCTAAACGGAGGTTTATATGAAACATTTAATTGTCTCTATTTTGTTATTCGTTGCTATAATTGATGCAGCAACTGCTATTCGCATCGGAAATGTCAGAGAAAGCTGGAAAACATGGGAAGGGAAACTGGATACACTCTCTTTACAAATTTCAGAAGAAGGTGTTATCTGCCGAGTATGGCAGGAGATGACTTTCCGCGACCCTTCACCAGACAGCTCAAAACCTGGAGATTCACTGGAGCTCTCGCTTTATTTCAGACTTCCGGAAAATAGTGCTGTTGACTCTCTGTATCTTTGGATTGACGGAAAACCGGAACCTGGAATCCTGATGTCGGCATCATCTGCAACAGCTATTTATGAAAATATTGTAAAGAGACGTAAAGATCCTGCCCTTCTTACAGCTTATTCAGGAACAGATTATTCTTTACGTATCTTCCCCGTAATGCCTGGAACAAGCCGAAAAGTGCGCATCGGCTATCATACAACTATGAATGCGAGAACAGCAAACAGAACATTGAGACTTCCCTTCGATTATCTTGACAGCATTATACCATGCATGAATCTTACCGTCACAACCAACAATACAGTGGCCGCCGGTAATCCGGTATTACATTATCCAGACATAACACTCACTCAATGGAAAACATTTGCGGCTACTGCTCAGCAAACTGCTAGCGGTATCGGTAAGAATGTGCAATTTTCACAGAGGTGTGTTGACATTTCGTGGTCAAAGTGGCCAATCGATGGAACTATTCCTTCATGTTACTCCACAGATGGCAGGGGAATGGGATATTTCTCCATGTTGCTGGACCCTTTCACACTACTTAACATGAAAAACCGCAGCGAAATCAGTCTTTCAATTGCGTGGACACCATCGATGAGAACAACTTATACAAGCGGTACATATTCATCTACAGATCCAGATTATGCTGACAATGAACGAAAAGCACTTAAGGCTCTAATTACAGACAACTTGACAGACAACGACCGTTTCACAATTTCCTATGCTGGTCCGGAACTTACCTCTTTCTCTAAAACTCTTGTGCCTGCTACAGTTCAAAACAAACAGAATGCTTCGCATTATCTTGACACATGCAGACCTGTTAATTATAACTATAACTACAGTTACACTTATGATACTGTTTCCGGCACTTATACATATAATAACTCTCCTTTACCCTCAGGAAGAAGCTGGCTTGGTGCATTGTATAACGCCTTTGAAAGTTTCAAGGCCACTGATAAACAGCCTGTAGTTCTCGTTCTTGATTGCGGATACAGCTACTATTATTCATCTATACGTCCTACAACAATGACGCTTGATTCCACTGCAGTCACAATAAGTCTGAAAAACAGATATGGCGCTGTGATGTATGTCATTACTAACTATTCACGTCTTGCACTTTACAAAAAGCTTGCGGATAAATTCGGCGGCAGAGTTGTTCAATCATATTCCGGCGACGACATGGATATGCGCATAAGCGAACTTACTCCTGACATCTTCTCAATGCCTTTGACTTCTCTCACAATTCAGGTTAGAGATGGATCGGGAAATCCATGTCTTGATGTCCTTGGTGTTCCGCAATCAAGAATTCCCTGGAATAACCGCGTGCTCATTTCAGGTAGAAACGCTGCATCAACCCAACTAACGATTAATATTGCCGGTGAATCTAACGGCAACTATCTCTCCGCTGTAAAAACTGTTTCTCTTGCACAAAGCAACAGACAATCTGCAGAAAAAATATGGGCAGTTCGTAAAGTCAACGAAGCACCTTACTACTATTATTATGGATATTACGGCAACGATGCTGATCAGATGGCATCATTCAGCATTAAGCATAATGTACTCACCCGCTATTCAGCCCTCCTTGCACTTGAACCTGGCATGGATACCGCTTTTTCAGGAAGTGAACAAAATACCGGTAATTGGAGTATAAGAAGCTCTGACGTATTTTCTGTACGCACTATGGATGCATTAAGTTTTTCTTCCAACTCACAGGGTGGCTCAGAAATACCTGATATAAACAAAGTTGAAACAGGTTCTTCAACAAAAAGTGTAATCTTCTCCGTTTCACCAAATCCTTTCAGCACTCTGACCACTATTTCTGTGAACCTGAAAGATCAGACATCAGACAATCTTGAGATTTCTGTTTATGACGTCAGTGGTAAAAAAGTTTTCTCTTCAATAAGTAAGAAAGCTGTATCTGGAAGATATACAGCGACTTGGAACGGCTGCAATGTAAAAGGAATAAGAATGCCTGCCGGTATATATTTACTCAGAGCTAAAATAGGCAGCCGTATATTCACAAGCAGAGTTGTAATGATTTAAAGAAAGGTAAATAGTTATTTTCTATGAATGATATTCAATACATTTACCTTTTGCGGATTAGAGTTAAAAAACAGAATTGCAAGATCTGCTACTGCTGAAAGAGCGGCAGATGATAACGGAAGAGTTTCCGGCGACTATCTTAAGTTCATAGAAAGATTGGCCGCGGGAGGCAGCTCTCTAATAATAACCGGTCACGCCTTTGTAGAAATGGACGGGGCTAACAGTGACACTATGACCGGAATCCATGATGATTCTGTAATCGATGGTCACAGAGCTGTTGCTGAAGCAGTCCACAAACATAACTCTAAAATATTCATGCAGATAAGCCACTGCGGACGGCAGAGCGGTTTTGTAAAGAGCGGTAAAGCACCTGGTGCTCCTTCAGCAGTCCAAGCCCCCGGCTGCCTTCCTCCTCGTGAGTTTACAGAAAATGAAATTGAGCAGCTTATTAAACAGTTTGTAGATGCGGCAATACGTGTAAAAAAGAGTGGCTATGATGGTGTTCAACTGCATGGTGCACACGGTTATTTAATCAGCCAGTTTGTTTCTCCTTATTCAAACAGAAGAACAGATTCATGGGGTGGATCATATGAAAACCGCTTTCGTTTTGTTAAAGAGATAATTACCGGTATTAAAAAAGAGATGCCAACCTTCCCTCTCATAATAAAGTGGAATTCTGAAGATTTTATTGATGGCGGTCTTACTCAGTATGAAAGTCTCAGAATGGTCTTTGATATGGAAGCTCTCGGACTCGACGGTATAGAAATCAGCGGCGGTATATTCGAGAGTTCAGGTAAAATCTGTCGTCGACACATTAAGTCAGCAAATGACGAAGGCTATTTTGCAGAATTTGCTAAAAAACTCAAAGACTCAGGTTTAAAAATTCCAATTATACTTGTAGGCGGTTTCAGAACTCTTGAAATAATGGAAAGAGTACTTAAGAACGGATCGGCAGATCTAATTTCTATGAGCCGTCCTTTAGTTCGAGAACCGGAACTTCCGAACAGATTAAAAGATTCTCCTGAATATCGATCCACATGTGTTTCGTGTAATAGTTGTCTTCTAAAAAAAGATCGGTTAACCCGCTGTTACAAACTTTAGATCAGCCGGATTGATATTCCGTTTTTTTAGATAATTGTAAAGTGTCTGCGGTGTAACTTCAAGAGCCTCAGCAACACGTAACGCTATTCCGCCGTTGTCTTTGAAAAGCTGAATTATTTCTGATCGGCTTATATTCACTCTTCTAGATTTTTTTCTTCTTGTTTCTGTCACAATTTTACCGACTACAGCAGGCCATTCAATTGCTGATTCGGCTATTTTACCGGTTCCGCTGAACAAAAATGCTCTTTCCAGCACATTGTTAAGCTCACGGATATTTCCAGGCCAGTTATACTGGTAAAGCTTTCTGAATGCCTGCGGAGTAAGCCCTTTAATATTCCTGTTATATTTAGCATTCAGATGTTTTATTATATAGTCAACCAATGCCGGTAGATCCTCAAGCCGGCTTGAAAGCGGCGGTAGACTCAATACAACAACAGCAATTCTGTAGTAGAGGTCTGATCTGAACATCTGCCGGCTTATCAGAGATGTGAGTTGAATATTTGAAGCGGCAATAATACGCAGCGAAAGTTGTTTTTCAATAGTTGCACCTAACGGCCTTATGCTGTTATCCTGCAGAAATTTTAAAAGCTTTGCCTGAATAGTTGTGTCAATATTGCTGACTTCATCCAGAAACAATGTTCCGCCGTTTGCCTGTTCAAAAAGACCGATATGTTTTTCTGCAGCACCGGTAAACGAACCCTTTTCATGACCGAAGAGAAGACTCTCCATTAGCGAAGAGGGCAGTGTGGAACAGTCAACCTTTACAAACGGTCCTTTTGCAAATGAGCTCCTGGAATGAATATAACGGGCAAGAACCTCTTTACCTGAACCTGTAGGACCTTCAATAAGAATTGAAGCTGATGACTGCGCCGCCTTTTCAGCCTGCTCTCTGATTTTTGAAACTGCCTTTGTTGTCCCAACCGGCGGATAATTTTCAGCATTAATTTCAGATTCATTATGAGATGTGGTATTGATCTTCTGCAATGCCTCCCTATATGCCTTTTCCATCTCAGTCTGACGCTCTTTAATATCTGAAAAATCCTGCAATTTATAAACAGTATGAGGAGGAACAGTTCTTGAGTGGAAATAATTCACAGGTGTAAGTAGAAAGAGACTCTCTTTTCTACGACGTGCTGAGATAAAAGTTTTCTCTTGAAAATCTCCTGTTTCAGATCCGGTTACATATAGCTTCAAGTTTGAAACAATAGCACTTTTTCCTCTGCGAATAAATAATGCTATCTTTGTGGAATTCCGTATGATAAGATCATAATCAAAATATGAAAAAAGTCTTTTTGATTCATAATCAATCGTAAAACTGTTTCCCCTCTTACAAAACCTGTATCTCCCTTTCGGCCACTCTGTAAATGAGTGCGCCGTATCATAAACGGAGCGACCCCGTTTTTTTAAAACTATGGAACTTAAATATGCATCCGGTCCAAGAAGATATCCTTGATTGTCAATAAATTCATGTAATATTGGATCAGTATCTCCCAAAACAACACATGGCAATGTTCCCTCGTCAAGTGTAAATTCAACTATTACATTTTCACTAATATTTTCAAATTGTCCAATAATTGAATGATACCGGTCTTCTTTAGCCTCCAATTTTAGATTGTCAGTTTCGAAAAGTGGTTTCTGATCTGAAATATCACTTATAGTAAAGAGGCTCTCTTTATAGGCTTGTATAGAACCAGGAGATGGATTCATATATTCTCCGGCCCACTTTCCAAGAACTTCATGTGCTTCGTCCGGAGATATTCCAAACTCATTAATAAAAAGACGGTTCACTGCCAATATATGATCTTCATGATCCAGACACATGAAAGGATGGACACTGTTATCCTGAATGATTGATCTGTAGAATTTTGTAAATCTTACGGTAGCAGTAAAGTATGTTGCATCATATCGAAATGGAACCACACAAAAAAGAGGAAGATCAGTAAAAATACCTTCAGAATCATAAATACATTGAAAAGGTTCTTTTCGATTTCCTAAAGGAGCCAACTCAAACATATCTTGTCCATGAACTACCGGAAAGAGGTCTGCCGTGGATAATTCCGGCAAATGAAAATAGGAAGAAAGATGGGTATCTGGCCGAATCATCTTTTTTAGATAATCTAAAATTATTCCTGTAACCTCCGATTTATCGTTTATTTTCGTTTCAGCAATGTAACCTTTATTATCACATATAATTGTGAACACATTAGTTAACATAAACTCTGTAAAATCAATGAGTCGTGCTAGTTTTCTGTTTTTCATAATTTATAGTAATTTATATAAATATCTGTAAAATATGCTATTACAAATTAATGTATAGCGGTTTTTTCTTAAAATTTGTAGAATTATATTGGGTATGTGTATTGCTTACCCTATCGGGACACGTAAAAGGAGCACTTATGAAAACAGCGGCAATATGCATGATCTTCTGTATTGGTGTCTTGAAAGCAAGCCCTGCTTTTGTTTCAGGACCCACTCAAACTGTAAAAGGGGATTCGGTTATAATTGACTTTGAGACAAACGAAGCTACTGATGTCGAAGTTGCCGTACTTGATTCAACCGGCAGAATTATCCGCCATCTTGCCGCTGGTAAGCTTGGGAATAGAGCTCCCTCTCCTTTCTCTTCAAATTCACTTAAACAGAGAGTTAGCTGGGATAAAAAAGATGATTTCGGCAGAATTTTCAATGGTTCGAATGATATTCGTGTCGGTCTCGGCTTAACCGCCTCTTTTGATAGAATATACGCTCCGGATACACTCACACACTCAAATGCCATCACAGTAGGTCTAACCGTCGGAAACGATGGTACACTCTACATTCTTTCGAGACGATATGATATTAGAGGAGGTATGCGCCTTATAGCATTTGACAGAAATGGAAATTACTTAAAGACACTTCACCCTTATTCCGGCAATCTAAGCGAAAATCAAGTACAGGGCTTTGGCCGTATAAAATTAAGCGACGGTTCATATATTCCTAAAATCTATCAGCCTGCACATGCCACACTTTGGCCTGAATTTCATTTTTCCTACAGACAGGGTATGGCAATTACTCCCGATGGCAGGCTGGTTATGAGCAACTCCAGATCAAGCGGTGCCTGGTATGGCATACAGAGTGATTTGAACAGATTGCTTATTGTAAATAACGACGGCTCTTGCTCAGGCGACTCCCTTTTTGCTTCAAAGTTTCCTATAAATCCTTTCCAGATAGCTCTTTCGCCCGACGGCAAACATGCCTATGTTGCCTCTGGTTCCGGAAAAGCTGTTTACAAAGCTCCACTTTCATACTCAACTTCAATGGCCCCTATATTTTATGGTGTCGCAAATGTTTCGGGCAGTGATTCATTACACTTTGGCAAAGCAACCGGCGTCGCAGTTGACGCTTCCGGACGTGTATACATGTCTGATTCAGCGAATAAGAGAATTATCATAGCAGATTCAAATTCAAATTTCCTGAAATCTATAACAACTCATAATCCCGAAATGCTTCAGATATCCAAAAGAACAGGTGCACTCTATGTTCTTTCTCTTGATAGTAATAAAGGTGTAGTCAAACTGACAAAATATTCACCCTATCCGGCATTTGACAGCATTTGGGCTTTACAGCACACATGGAGCACCTTTTCAGGTATAATGAGAGAAGTACCATCAATTTTTACTATTGATGAATCTATGGATTCAACAAGAATTTATCTAACAAATGCAGATTATGGTGGTCCCGGTATCCGAGTTTATTCTGATGCCAGTAGCACTGTCTCTCTGCAAAGCAGCTCTTTCCCTAAAACAGTTAACAGGAAAAAGTGGGCGGGCAATTCAACACTCGGAGGAGTAGGATATATTGCAATTTCTCCGGACGAAGAGGTTGCATATGCCGGCTGCGGCGGCTTAAACAGGATAGATCTTAAAACAGGTACAATTTCAACATCAACAATTACCGCACGTGATATTCAGTTTTCTCCCGATGGAAATCTCTACGCTTGGTCGCCTTCCGGAAACAATGTCATGTACCGCTACAATAAAGCCGGTCAGCGCATCGCTTTTCCGGGAGGGGCAATGGTATGTTCCACTTTATCGGGCGGTTACGGACAGGGACCTGATATAGGCGCGCGTGGATTCACCATCTCAAATAATAATACAATCTACACATTGACATCATACAGACACACATATGTACATAGAGATAATTGTACCTATCTTACTATTTATGATTCGACAGGAAAGAGAATTAGTGATTCTTTGATTAATGGTAACACGTCAACTGCCGGACTTCAAGTTGACAGAGATGGAAATATGTTTGTTGCACTCGGTTCGAGACCTAAGGGTGTTTTTTATCCGGAGGGTATTGATCCCGCTGGACTGCCTAATCCATTGACTATGCAGCCAAAGCCATTCACTATGCCCTACATGCCGATGAATTACTATCTCGCATATTATGGATCAATTTTCAAATTTGGTCCTTCCGGGGGTTCGCTACTGCTTACTTCACAATCGCTCTCGGCAGTGCCAACAGCATCTCTTAACGCCGACACTGTTCCTACATTACAGGCAACCGGCCTTTATACAAATGTTTTTGAAATCAAGAATGCCCTTTGGCAGCATTATGGAATTTCGCCAAGCCACGGTTATGGACAGGAATGGGGCGATCCGACATGCGTCTGCTTTAACCCTAGATTTGCTGTTGACGGTTTCGGAAGAGTCATTTTCCCGGATATGATGCGTTTCAGAGTAAGTGTTCTTGATAATAACAAAAATCCTCTCCTGGATTTCGGTTCTTACGGCAATGTTGATCAAACCGGTCCCGGCAGTAAAGTTCCCTCTCCGGAAATTCCATTATACCAGCCTATTTATGTCAGAGTTGTAAACAACAATGTCTACATAAGCGATATCGGCAACGAGCGTATTGTTAAGGTCAAGCTCGGACATAAGCTCTGGAAAACAACTTCAGGTTTAACAGGCACTTCAGATCAGGAATCATCTTTCAGACATGTTTCAAAAGACAATCTTTCTTTAGCATTATCACCAAATCCTGTTACAAACACTGCTGCAATAAATTTCATGCTGCCGAAATCCGGCAAAGTTGAAATAAATGTCCTTTCTCCGAACGGTAAATTGATAAGAAAGATTAGTAACGAAACTTACAGAACGGGATTGAACAGCGCATACTGGGACTGCAGAGACAATAATGGTATTAGAGTTGCGGCAGGTATATATATTATTGTCATGAAAGCGAATAGGGAACAGATTGCAAAGAGAATTCTAATATCACGATAAGATTATCTCTTCCGGAAATCCTTGGGGGTAACACCGACTATTCTTTTGAAGGTGCGGCAGAAATGGGAATAGTCGTGAAACCCCAGCTCCTGTGAGACATTTGTTGGGAAATCCTGATACAAGCGGATAAAATCCTTAGCTTTATCTATCTTACGCTGTATAATGTACTGATGCGGACTTAGACCTGTAACTTCCTTAAAGACTTTCACAAAATTAATAACATGCAAAGACGAAATTTCTGCAAGCTTTTTGAGCGGTATCTTTTTCTTATAATTTTTATGTATAAAAGAAATTACTGAATCCATTTTCTCCGATGCATTCCTGTTATCAGGTCTATCCTGAAATGGAACAAAGACAAGCGGCCGCATTTTTAATGATCTAAAAAAATTTAAGGAGGCAATCGCCGCTTCGGTAAGAAGATTCTGAGATCTGCTGTGATAAATTTTGTTTATCGTATTAACTAGTTTTACTGCTTTATTATAGTTTTGAACATCAAAAAAATGGTCAAAGCCAAGTTCATTGACTGTTCTGCATAAACCATAATTTGTATACGCTTCAAATCCCAATAGATAATAGGTTGGATAATTATCAGCTCTGCTTCTCATTATCACGCTGTTTCCCGGCTGCCATATAGCTATACCACCTTTCTGAAGCAGCAATTTTTTATTATCCACCTCAACTTCACACAATCCATCAAGTACAAACAGAAGAACAAAATTATTCTCCAATATTGTTTCTCTGCTGTTATTATACAACGTTTGGTAATTTTTTCTGAAATTGCAGGTCTTAATATGCACACCTATAAGTGCCGGTTCCGCCTCTTTTTCCATTATATGAATATACATATTTATACTAATATTATACATTGCAGTATCTAAAATGATTGCATATACTTATGATGAACACATGACGGTAAAAAAAGGGGATTATATGAATCATAAACTTAAAATTTTAGTAGTGCTTTTATCATTTTCAACACAGGCCGCACTATCTTTTGTTAAAACCCCCTCTATTGCGCCAGCTGCACAATCAGGAACCTTTACAGTCGAATTTGAATTGAGTGATTATACTGATGTTGAGGTATCAATAATAAATCCGGCAGATTCAACGGTTGTTCGTCACCTTGCTGGTGGTCTATTAGGAACTAACCCTCCTAGCCCATTTACCGCCAACTCCAAGGCACAGCGGATTACCTGGGATGGCAAAAATGATTATGGTGTGGCAGTTTCAAATGCCGCAACACATTTAGTGAGGGTTAGAGGTGGAATGCGTCTCTCTCCTAATAAAATTGCCGGCGGCGATCCATATGCTTCATATGTTGAGACTCAGACCGGTAATGGGTTGTATGCTTATAACGGCGGCCTCGATGTTGGAACTGACGGCACTGTTTTCTGTTCAGGCAGGCCTATTTCAGGCGGTGCAGCCTACCTGCGCCAGTATTCACCTAAAGGTGAATACATAAAAACAATTTTCCCATTGCCTGGCGGAAAAAGTTCAGCCGAAATTGGCGGTTGGGGAGTATATCCTGTTGACGGAACTACATGGGCACCTGCAATTGACCATTTTAAATGGATCTCTCAAACTACTTCTCCATTGAAGCAATCGGTAAATACTCAGGAACCTTTAATGCTCCCTATTCACGGCCCTAACGAATTGGCTCTTCTTGATATTGCAACTAATCAATATACAGCTTCATACTCAATATTTACTTTCAACAGCGATGGTACACTGCCATCTGCTCAAAGAAAACCGCTTGTATTAACTCCCCAACCGATAGGTGCAGCCAACACAACCGGCGGAACTCCATTTGTTGCCCTGACTCCTGACAAAAAATCATTTTACTTTGCTGGTCTCTTCCGCACAACAGGCTCCAGTTGGACATTGCCAGCCGATACAGGCTTTTGGCAGGATGGCCGTATATATAAAGTTGATATGGCGACACGCAACGCAGTTATCTGGTTTGACCTTGACACTGTCGTGAAAGTGGCTGCCGATCGGGCAAAAACCGGCATTGGCACTGATAAAAACAGCGCAATACACGGCATAGCCGTTGACGACAGCGGACATGTTTTTGTCTGCGATCGGTTTAATAAGCGCATTCTTATAATGGACAGCAATGCTAATCAAATAAGAACCATTCCAATAATGTATCCCGATGGAATCCGATGGAACCGTTCAAACAATGCCCTTTATGTAACCACAAGAAATGCAAGTGTTGTGCAGTTGGTCAAATTTCCAAACTGGAAAACAGATACTGCAGCAGGAATCAAAATCTCTGTCTGCTCTAACGCATTCTCACTCTTTTTCAAAAATCAGAGATCTGATATTGCCGTTTGCCCAACTGATGAAGGTATTATCGTATGGGTAGCATATTTAACAAGCGGTGTAACTCTCTTTAAGGACAACGAGACAAGTTTTACAGTCTTCAAAGATTTTCAGAAAGTAAATAAGCAGCCATGTTTACTCTTAGATCGTATTTCGGTAGATAACAACACTGAAAATATTTATGCAGCATGTCAGACCGGCAACAATACTAATATTTTTAAAATAGACAACTGGAATGATCCTGTTTTATCATATTGTTCAACGTCTGCAAAAAAGAGACTTTCAGGATATGATGTTGCTGTAGACTCACGAAACAGGAAACTCTTTGTCCGCAGCGTATATGCTAACGGCTTTGTGTTTCGGTATAATCTTGATAATTATGTCGCCCCTTCGCCAATTTTTGGTTCAAATAATCAAATAACCGATACTCTTCATTTCCGTGGAGGATTTGTTGGAAACAACGATAAAGGCATGGCGGTAGCTTCAAATGGTCATCTTGCAATTATTTCCGGACAGTCCCTTTTTAAACCGGCTGCAATTCAGGAAGTAAGGTACTTTCCATTCAAGGAGGGAATGCCTCTTCCTTCGCCACTTAAAATTGCTAAACCAGAAATTTACAAAAATGGAGGTCTTCAATTTGACCTTCAGGGAAACATTTACATAGGGACAAAACCTCGTGCACCGGAATTTGCCGTTCCTGCAATTCTCGCTAACTCTTATGGGTATAAAGAGGGTGTAGGAAGTATAAAAAAATTCAAAGCAGACGGCTCTTTTGACAGCACCCTTTTTGTTAATGGTGCACGTGGAACTGATACAGTATCATCAGCAATTACGGCAGAAAAAACCTATTCAGTTGATTACGGTCCTATAGGTCCTGAACCCGGCTCCGGCTGCGACTGCCGTTCTGCCCGTTTTTCTGTAGATGCATACGGAAGACTCTATGTTCCTAACGGAGTTGTTCAGAAAGTTACTCTGCTTGACAATGCCGGCAATACAATTTCCAGAATCGGAACATATGGCAACATTGATGACATCAAACGTGAATTTAACCGCGAAGCTGGCACAGATGGAAAGTTCTACATGGCTCAACCTTCTGCAACTGCTGTTACAGACGATTATCTTTACATAACAGATGCATCAAGCGCCGCTCTTCTTCGATACAAAAAAGTTTTTGACCTGGATAATTTACCGGGGATTTCTCCTCACCCGCTTTCGGTCAGCAGATCTATGCATAAAGCTGTTTCTCCGCTTTCAGCTTTTCCCAACCCATTCAGCACCGCAAGCAGAATTGTATGGAGCGGAAAGTTTTCAGCTCCGGAAATGGCCATTTATAACCTTAAGGGACAATGTGTAAGGAAAGTCTCTCCCGGTGCATTATCCGAACAATCAGCATCATTTGAATGGGATGGCAGAGACAATTTCAACAAACCTGTAAGTCGTGGTATATATCAGTGCAGATTAACTTCTAAAGAGAAGAGTGCTGTAATAAGGTTGGTGCTTTCGAGATAGTACAGTAATGGTGGCTTCGAGAGCCTCAGCCACCGAGAGCCTCAGCCACCGCGCACGAAATAATCTCTGAAGAGGCCGATGCCGCCGTATGATTCTTTAAACCGGCCCAATCCGTAGTTGGGCTGCATATTTACCGAGAAGAGGCCCAGTTCATAGTACTTGTGACCCCATTCCTTTACTTTCAGCAGCGTTTCAGCATATAGGAGATTCACAGCTCTTGATTCCTGAAATTCATATTTCTGAGCTATGTAAAAGGCGACTGCAACTTTCGGATTTGCTCTGAAGATCCAGATTCCGGCAACAATCTCCTCCTGAAGTTTTGCAACCATAAGCGTTATCTTTTCGGGAAAACGGCGCTTCAGATCTTTCATCTCTTCAAGAGTATGCACTGGCTTTACATTATGCTTTGAAGCCAGGTTCTGAGTCAGAATGGCGTGATATGCTGTATATGCTTCAATTGAATCATCCTGAACAATTTCAACACCAGCCTTCCGCGCCTTGCGCAGCGCCTGTCGCACAGAAGGCCTCAGGAGTGCAATCGGATTCTCAATCTCTCTGGAAATGGGAATTACACTCGACATCTCCCGTTTTCTGAATCCGAATCCCTCTCTTGACAGAACAAAATCGATGTGCTGATTCTCCTGACGTCCATAAAAAAACGGAGTCGGTGTGATCTCAATTTTTTTAAAACCATTCTCTTCTAAATAGTGCAGAAAGGCCATTATAACTTTATCTGTATCTTCAAGACCGTAAGATTGCGGCAGAACAAAACCTCCGACAGAAGAGCCGGGATAGGATGAAAATGAGGTTTCACCTTTGTCATTCAACACTTTGGCCCCGGGAATCACTGCTTCAATCCTGCCGTCAACTGCTATGAGATGGTGAAAATTATTAAAGCGTCCCTCTTTATGGTATCCCAGAAAATTCTGCATATGGTAAATGGTTCCATTGTTGGATTCCATTACAACCTTTTCCCAAGTATCACGCAAATCGGCGGTGTAGGGAATAATCTCTATTTTTTCCATATAAGCCTTAATGATAATCTACAAATCAGAAGCAGAAATGTTAACAGCAGCGCTGTTTTACCAATGAGATCGCCTGTTTTTGTGAAAAGTGTTGAAACACTCTTCTCCGGTATATCGGCAATAAGCATTCTGTTTTCGTATATTGGGGTGCTGTTTAAGACTCTCCCGCACGCATCTGCTGAAGCACTTACACCGGTGTTTGCGCAGCGTGCAAGAGGAATACCGCACTCTATAGAGCGGAAAAGCGCGATGTTCAGGTGCTGATAAGGCATGGCAGAGCGGCCAAACCAGCCATCATTTGTAACATGCGCCATTAGTGTACCGCCGCGCTTTACAAATTCACGAATTGCCTCCTGGTAAACAACTTCATAGCATATAGGTGCAAAAACCTTTATACCTCCTGCATTAAAAAGCATCAATGTATCACCTTTTGTAAAATCAGCCTCGCCTAAATTTACACGGCTGATAATCGGGAAGATGCCTTCAAATGGAAGCACCTCGGCAAATGGAAGGAGTTTGATTTTATCATACCTTACAAAATTTGAGAATGGTGCTTTATAAAAAACAGAATTATAGTATTTCCTCGGATCGTCATGTTTTTCTCCGAAAGTGATATCAAGACTGCCGAAAATTACCGGCATTCCGAGCGAATCAATAAGTCTGTGCATAATAAGGTTGTATCGGCCTTCAAGACTGAAATAAACCGGCAGAGCACTTTCGGGCCACAGAATAAGATCCGGCTTTGGAACAGAAAGAGCAGCCTGTTTTGTCATCTCAATATGGAGATTAAATATTGAATCGGCGCGCCCTCTCTCCCACTTAATGAGCGGATCTATATTAGCCTGTATTATTCCTACTCTTACTCTTTTATCTGATGATTTTTCAAATGACTCTTTTCTTAAATGGCCATACATATAGAGAGGTACAAATAAAACTATAAGGAGCAGAATTTGAAAAAGGGGCACTCTTTTTTTTGCAATTGTAAAAAGCATTGATATTATTATTACGGCTGTTACAGCTATCAGCAGTGAGTAGAAATAGACACCGAAAAGGGATAACCCCTGTAGCAGTGTGTTGTAGGAACCGAACGAATATCCTGCTGTGATCCATGGAAAAGAGATCTCACCCATTTCACGCAGCTTTTCCTGAGCAATCCAGACAATGGGAAAAACCGCATAAGCAAGGGAAGGCTTGAAACGGTGTGCCTGGTGTGTTGCAAGCGAAACCAGGCCTACCCACATAGCCATATAGGCTAATAGAAGAATCATTCCTATTATGAGAACAACATAGAGACCGCTGCCCATAAGCCTTGGTATCCAGTAAAGAAGACCACCTGCTGAAACGAGACCTGAGACAAATGGATAAAGAAAGGCCTCTTTTTTACTTTTTGCAGTTATTGAAAGGAGAAAAACAGCAGCGAGTGAAATTGGTGTCAAAAACCCGAAGGGAAATGGTGGAAAAGCAAGCATGTAGAGAGCGCCGGAAATTATAGCAATAATAATGCGGCTTCTGCCGGAAAGATCATTCAGCATCATCGTTATCTTCCGGCTCCTCTTTCTCTTTATACACTCCTGCAGCTTTCAGGTTGAACAGCAGAACAAATTCACCGCGCGGTGTCTCTTTTGTGAGAGTCTGTATTACCTGCGAAACCGGGGCCCTATAGAATGTTTCATGCATTTTGGTAAGTTCACGGGCTATAACAATATGAATATCTCCATAGACTGTCTGAAGATCTTCAAGAGATCTTAAAATCCTGTGCGGGGATTCGTAAAATATTATTGTTCTGTCATCATTAAGCAGAGAAGAAAACTTCCTCTGCCTTTTCCCTGATTTGGGTGGAAGGAAACCTTCAAATGCAAAACGGTCGGTAGGCAGGCCTGATGCGGTGAGTGCTGCTATAAGTGCGCATGGCCCCGGAATCGGTATTACTGTTATGTTTTCAGCAACTGCTGCATGGACAATACGATAAGCCGGATCTGCTATTCCGGGAGTTCCGGCATCAGAGACAACTGCAACTTTTTTCCCTTCACGAAGATCTTGAAGAAGCGATGATGCCTTTTCTCTTTCATTATGTTCATGATAGCTGGTTACTCTTGCAGTCCCTCCAACCTTGTCCATAACATGTCGTGAGTGTCTTGTATCTTCTGCTGCTACGAGATCTGCGTTTTTTAACGTAGAAGCTGCCCGTGGTGATAGATCTTCCATGTTGCCGATCGGTGTACTCACAATGTAAAGAGGCACTTAATTTTACCTGCCTTCCGTTTTCGCTATTTTAAATATGCGTTCAATTGTAGCGCTTCTGTTCTTCGCTGTAAATTTAACATAATAGGGACCGTTTGGAATTTTCTTTCCATCTTTATCAATAGCATCCCACGGTATTTCATGGTAGCCGATTATGTTCTCTGATTTAAACACCTTTACGAGATATCCGGCCAGAGTATATATCCGCAATTCAACATCCGCTTCATCTTCTATTGTATACGCAAATATAGTTGACTTTCCGAAAGGGTTGGGATGGTTTGCAAAACTGCGTAAAGCGAGCCTGGAACCCAGAGTGAAAGCCACTCCCAGAGTATCTGAAATATTCCCATTTACATCTTTTGCCACTGCATAAAGTGAGTCGCTGCCCCTTCTGAATGGACGAAATGAGGCAACACTGTTCCCCGAACCTCCTGACAATCCCAAAGAGTAGCGGTTCCTGGGAATAGGCTCAAATCCCTTAAGAAAGAGCTTAACCGAACCTGTATCAACTGCGCTGTTATCTTCAAAAAGAATATCGATTGGAGTTTCAACAGGAACAAAATCGGGAAAATCGAGATTCCGTCCGGCAGAAAGAGCGCGAATTACAGGTCCTGTCATGTCAGTTCTGAAACCGGGAGTATAACGGTATCCGGGATATCCATAAATAGAAACTGTATTGCTTGATGTGTCAACACTTCCTTCCATAAACCGCCAATATCCAATTGCAGTATCAAATCTGAAAAACCCGAATATTTTTGCTGCATTTCCGTAGAGTGCTTTGTAATCGGGCGGCAAAGTATAGGAAAATTTCAGTTCACTGCTGCCGCCATCTGCTGAAGCTGTGAATACATAACGTGCTATTGAATCAGCACCTGCGACTCTTAATGCGTGCTGCCCCGGACGAAGCGGATAGGCAGTTGCGGCTGTGAAGACCGGAAATCCATTATGTAAAGAATCTATTTCATCCTGAATAAGCCGCAGTAAAAGAGTATCAGCATTGCTGCGGAGACTTACTGCAACACCGCCATAGGGAGCATAAATAACTGAGTCAAGTCTGCCAAGGGTTGAGCCTCTTATGCCAAAAGAGCGTGATGTGACATTGTTGGCTTTGTCCGTTTCTGTAATCCTGTTATCTGAATCAAGAGTCGCCTTTACAGTAAAATACCCTTCGGCATTAAAAGGAAGATCGATAGAGTCTACACCCCGCTTTGGAAGAACTTCAAGATATGGTATTGAGACTGTCTGATTTGAATTTACATTTATAGAGACCGAAAAGGGTGATGCATCAGACTCTCCCTGATTAATGAACCTGAGCCGTGCGACTATCCGGCCTTCATTTACAAGGCGCAATCCGTTATCAAGAAGAAATGCAAGATCCGGCGGGGTAAGAACGGAGGCAAAGTAGAATGTTCTGATTAGCCTTGAAGTGTTGTCCGCTGATCTGTATCTGATGCTGATGCAGTAGTTAATCCCCTTCTTACGGCTGAATATTGAAGGGTCGAGGTAGATTCTGTTTTCTGTTATGAATGCAGTAAGTCCGGGAAGCGAAGAGGCTGTATCCTCTTTAAGCACAATTCTGTTGGCTGGAAGAACGTTATTGTCCTTAACAGAAGATTCCTCCCAGTACAATGCAGCTGTGTCAATAGAAAAGCCGGAAGGAAGACGAACGGAGAAACGCGCTTCAACACTGTCAGTCATTGAAAAGCGTACTTTTGAAATTGTGTCTCCTGTTGAAGAGATCGCATGCAGTCTTGGATTTATAATTGAAGGAGTGCTTGTCGCAAACATTGTGCTTCCTGAAGCTGTACGTGTGCCATCTGTAATCAGTACTCGAAGGAGCGCACCTGTATATTGACGTCCCGCACGTAATGGAAGCAGAAGTGTGTCAGAGGTACCGCTGTATGGAACCGCATATTGCACACTAAGGAGACCATCATCTCCGTAAATTCTTATAACAGCCTCACCATTCATTCTGCTTTGAGTGCGCACTGCAATACGCAGAGTATCGCCCGATTGAGGATTCTGATTCAGAATTGTGACAGCAGAAAGCGATTCAGGATATGCAATTGGCATTGATGGATCACCTAAGAGATTATACTGCGCAATTACATGGAAATAATCTGCTCCGTACGCTGCTATCATCGACTGTTCCGCAGAATTGATGAGGTCGCCCACCCTGTTGTGAGAAAGAGAAGCCGCTTCGTAAAGAAGAAGTTCTCCGAGCATGTAATCTGAAATACTGAAGGAATGTCCGGATGCGCCGTAAAAAGCTGATGAGCCCCCTTTAGGTGAGAGCAGCATTGTTTCACCAAGAGGCGGAAAAAGGTCATATGAAAGCCCCTCTGTTACCGTTTCAAAAGAGCCGGTAAGACAGGTAAGACTTAACACAATAGGAAGTGCGTTGATATTTGAAAGCTGAGCCGCTGCAAAGTTGTCCATCATCGGAAGAGGACGACCATCAGACCAGACGCTGCCTCCGCCATGGCCGTAGAAGAAGGCAAAAAGCGCCCCCTTGTTGAACAGTGAACTGACCTCGCTTGAAGTTGCTGCTCCGAAGTTGTATTCAGAGGCGGGATCAGCATCTGCTCTTAAAACGTTAAATGCCCTGCCGGCAATATTTGTATGGAAATAATTATTTGATTCTGTAAAATTCTTTTCAAGACCGCCCAGCATTATAAAATCATTTCTCCAAAGACCTGGTTTCGGTGATTTTTCGCTGTTTCTTATTTTAGCAAGTACGGCGCCTACTGCTTCCGGAGTCTGTCCCGGGATTCTTCCAATCGAAATATCAGGAAATGGATCATCTCCTGAAACTGTTGTAAATCTTGAGTCGGCGCTTGCAATTCCCCATCCGTTAACCTGAGTGAAATAGGTCGGGACTTGCGTTCTCTTCCTGCTCTTTTTATCTGAAAGTTCTGTTGCATCGCCAAGAATGAGAAGATAGAGCGGTTTAGGATTGAACGTGGAAATGGCGTATGCAACATATGCCTTGATTGCTGCAGGATCTACAGCACCGGTTCCAAATCGATCATATACTGCATCAACAGGGGCAAAAAATGAGGAGATTCCCTGTAACGTTCTGTGACGGGCATGTTCTTCGGCGGCCTCTCTCATGCCTGACGGGCCAATCATTAAAAGCGCCGCGCCGCCTGAAGCGGGAGCGAGAACGGTATCCCGCCAGATTTCAATTTTTTCAGGTGCAGAAACAGATGGTGTCATAAAATATTCTGCAGACGATGATCTCACATCGTAAAGTTCAAGTGTAGCAAGCCTCATCTGCATACCGGTAAAACGCCGCCCTTCAAGATCCCATATTTCCGGAACGGCTGCAAAACCCTTTACAGGAAGCAGATATGAAGCACGGTTTTTAATTATAGAAGTGTCAAGGTTAACGGAAATTGATCCAGTGCCGGTATACATAGGAGCAGCATCATATTCAGCATCTAAATAATTCAAATAGAGGCAGTCATTCCTGGAATATAGAATAGATAATGTGTTTGTTCCCCCGCTTAATGCCTTTAAAGTAGTAGCTGAAAGTTCAGATTCAAAAACAGCCTCACGCTGGCCTGTCCAGGAAAGTGTCGAATCCCCGTTAGACAGGGCCAATCTTGTATTGTTAAGGAAGATCTGTACAGCATGTACGCTGTATCCGTATCCAAGAAAACCTATCCGCAGCTTTGCTGAACCATTTGAAGCAGGCGGAGCATCAATTTTAAATGTAATATCCTTTTTGCCGGTTGCTGTGGATGGAGAACACATTCCCACCCACATCCAGTAGTCGCTAGGCGCCGATTCTATCGACAGCGGATCTGTCTTGTCTGAGTTTATACTGTCGGGACTGCTGACTCTTACAATGATGTTATCCTCTTCAATGTGAACTTTTTTTCTGAACGAAGATACATTGACAATATTACGGTTTATATTTGAAAATGATGAAGGATCAAATGGATGGATTAAACCATTGGAATCCAGATACTGAGGACCTCCGTAAATCAGCGGAGCCCTTAACCCGGGAATAGAGCCTATTCCGAGATAATAGCATTTTGAAAAGGTCTGCTCTGCAAAGTGAGTTCCATCTCTCCCTTTCTCATGTGTCCCGTAAAAAAGCACTCTGTCACCGGATTGAAACTTTCCATGATATGCTGTTTCTACGCTTATCGGACACTCTTTTCCTTCTGTCCATATGGAGATGTTGTCGGGATTTATTGCGGCAACAGAGAGACCTGCACTGGCAAGATCATCATATGTTACAGCATATATCCCTTCCCGCATAACCTTGATTCTTGCTTTTATGCCTGCCGTAGAAAATGGAGCCGCAGCTTTTGCCTGTACTGCAGAAGTTTTCGCAGCCGGTTTGTATTTAAGGTTAACTTTCAGCGTTCCGGAAAAAGGAAGCATTGTATCCGGGTATATTCTTACTCCGCCAACTCTTTTTCCGCCTGCAATTCCCGATGCTCCGACGGCGCAAATAAACGATCTGCCGGATACAGAAGCAGCTGCCGACTCAATTTCAGAGTTGTCAGGAAGAGAGACCATTTTAAGAATAAAACGCTTTCCGGCTGCATCACGGATGCTTGTTGCACATACCGCTGAATCTGCTCGCAGATCAAGCGATAAGACCGAAGAGGCCGCTGTCATTGACGACGAAAGTATTAAAAAGGCATATATGAGTTTTGTTTTTATATTCATAATGGCGGTAAATGAAGTGAGGCAGCCGCAACACCATAGGCTTTTTCGCCCTGCTGCGGAATTTCAACAATCAGCCTTATGCCAAACGGTTTTCCCGCTCTGCCAGCTCTATTTCCCCATACTCTTAAAGAGTCAACTGGAGCTCCTGTTAACTGCCTGGTATATTGCTTTACATCATTAAAACTATGCGGAACAGCTATTTCCAACAGAACTGAATCAGCCATCACTATTGCTATGTTCTGTGTAAGACCGAGCTGTGCAAAAACGGTATAATAGACAACAGGATAATTTTCTCTAATTACAACAGAATCAATAACAGGCGCTTTATCAAGAAGCTGTATTGTG
>JAEUSG010000091.1 GCA_016788315.1 Fibrobacterota bacterium
AACAATACAACTTTAATGAATGGCGAAAAACTTCCAAAGAACGGGAATATCCTTAAAGTTGACATTACAAACAATGATGATGATTTGCCCGGTGGAAATGGTCACGATTCCAACAGCCACTCAGCCAACAGAAGACGAGGCGGATGGTGTGGTAATGAGCCAACCCATTGGTCAGATACAAAGTACTTCATGGCATTTAAATATGCAGGAGAAAACAATGGTAAAAAAGTAGTAGACATAGCAACCGGCTGCTGCTCAAGAGTTAGCTGTTACCCTCCTATCGGCAATTTGGTTGATTCATTAACTGGAAATATCCGTTATGATTTCCTCCGATATGGAGTCATCAAAATTAATAATATTGCCTATTATTATGACTCAATATCATCGTCTGACGGCTATGTTAATTTTCTTCTTACTAAAGTAGCAGAAGCAATTAGTGCTGGAATGTTAAAATTCCAAAGACACCCGACAAATCCGTACCTCGATAAAGCAATTCTTCAAATGGTTGGACAGCCTCCTATCAACTTAATTAGACCTCTTGTTGCAGGGAACGAGCAATTAAGTAACACAAGATGGGTAAAAGCACGCATGGAAATTTCAAACGCCTGTCCGGATGGTTTAGCTGACACTATTCTATCGCCTTTACGAGGTGCGGATGGAGGCCGTGAGTTCCGCTTTATTGCACTTTCGCAGCTTGTTGACAGTTTAGTTCCTGCTCCATATAAAAACTGCGCCGACTCTCTGCGTATCTACATAACCGGAACTGATTCTATTGTGGATGTTTTGACATACACAGACAAACCGGCTCAACTTATACATTCAAAAGAAAGCACTCCTCTTGCATCTTACCGCATTACGAAACTAACCGGAAGTAGAAACGCCAACTCCCCAACTGCAATGATTTTAACTTATAGCAATGGAAAGAAAGATACTCTGCTTAAAGTTGAATGTCTGGACTTGAAGGTGTTTGGAGAAACTGCCCCTGTTTATAATGGTTACCAAGGTGGTTCAACTAACGAACATATCAAATTATATCCTGTAGATAAACTCGACATAGCATGGCGTATAATGGTTGAAAAATACACAACTTTTAACTTAGCAAGCGCCATAAGCATTAATGACAGGTACTATGCACGTACCGACAGCGGTACCAGATGCAGAATAACTTTTGGCAAAGTTTACAAACCGTTAGCATATTACCCAGCCACATTCAATGGGCCTGTTTATCGTGGTACAATAGCTTCTTTTAGCACTTATGATCCTTCATTGGAAACAAATCTTTTTGAATATGATATTTCAACAGATTCTGTCATTCTCGAAGGTTATACAGGCAACCCTCTTTCTCCAGGTGCTGTTACACGCAGATGGAAACATCCAGACTCTCTCACTCCCGACAATGCATGGATTGAGCAGACAGTGACCTTCAAACTGCACTACGATACACTTTCAGACACCTATATCTTTAAGGATACGACTAAAGTATATCATTGGCCTTACGTAAATGGTCTGCCCTTTACTTCCGACGGCATACCAAAAGCTAACACAATAGATTCCAGCTCAAGATATCGTTGCCCCAGAATAGCCGCAGAAGACAACTTACAACAAACAAAACATCTCCAAGTAAACGTATTCCCCAATCCCTTTAACCCTTCTACTGTCATTTCAGCATCAATTCCTTCCATACATTCTGAGCAAAGCATGAATTTGAATATTTATGATGTGCGCGGGCAGCTTGTCCGTACGCTGTATAAAGGTAATGTAACAAGAGGCGGATTCGTCAAAAAGCTAATATGGGAGGGGGAGAATAACAGCGGCTGCAGAGTATCGAGCGGGCTGTACTTCTATAGATTAGTCGTTGGCAATAAAGTAATAAAAGGTTCCCTTGTTATGGTAAAGTAGTATATATTTTGTAAATGAAATTACTACCAACATTATTGCTATCAGCTATTATTCTTTCTGCTCCTTCCCAGTACCAGATCAAGAAGATGGCACCTGATTTTATTTTTTCACTGGATGGAGATGCAAAGGAGTGGGATGAATCATATTTTATTGACTCATTACATTCTGAGGATAACATTCGCCAAAGAAGCGACAGCTCATCACCTTGGACACCTTCATGGTTTCAGTATAAGCTTTATCTAAATCATACAGACAGCTCCAACGGCTGGATTTGCGGTGCTGTGAAAGTTGTCCGTGACACCAACTATATAGTCAGAACTACTGGCTGGGCAGGCAGCGGCGACAACATGAAGTTTCAACTTGGAGGTCAGGCACAGGCTTTCTATATCCCTTCAGATGGTGCTGCACCGACAACAAACCCTTCATGCCCATTCCAGACAAATGTAAATATGTTTGCTAGATGTAAAACTTATGGCAATTTTGCAGATTCTTTACCGACATATGAATTCAAGTTTAAAAAAGAAGTTGTTTTGCCAATTCCTGATCAACCATCATTTACTTTTATTTTTGGTACAGAAGAAATTTCAATAATAAACGGCAAACAAATCGGATTTTGGGGTGGAGTGGGAGTAGAATATACAGGATACAAACATTGCTGGACTTGCGCGCCTTGGGACGAATCCGCTTATTCCCCGACTTTTACACTAATACAAGCTCAAGGCAACTTTTCGGAAGTTCATTCTACAAATCAATCAACACAACTTACTATTTCGGCATATCCTAATCCTTTTCTTCCAGTTACAAACATCAACTACACAGCTGACAAAAGTGGTATAATAAAGATATTTGATTCATTTGGCAGGTTAGTAAAGAGTGAAAATATCAATGGCGGTTCAGGTAAAGCGTCGTTTAATGGCGCAAAACTACCTTCAGGTGTGTATATAGCACAACTCGAATCTAACAGAAACATTACTACAACAAAACTCTTTTTGACACGGTAAAACAAAAAGGAAAAGCACATGGCAGCAAAAATAGTTATCGCACTCTTATTTCTTACCGTATCAATATTTACTGCACCATCACAATATCAGATCAAGAAAATGTCACCCGACTTTGTTTTTACCCTTGATGGAGATGCAAAAGAGTGGAATGAATCATACTTTATCGACTCACTGCATTCCGACAATAACGTCTTTGTACGAAGCGCGGAGGTTCCATTGTGGACGCCCTCCAGGTTTCAGTGCAAATTATACCTTTGTCACACCGGCCCTAACAGCGATAGCGGCTGGATATACGGAGCAATTAAAGTTATCCGCGATACCAACTATATAGTTAGAATCTCAGGTTTTGCCGGAGATGCCGATAACATGAAGTTAAATTTAGGAGGACAGGCACAGGCTTTCTACATCCCATCTGATGGAGCAGCACCTTTTCCAAACCCTTCATGTCCATTTCAAACAAATATCAGCATGAATGCTAAATGTAAAACATATGCCAACACTATTGATTCCTTGCCTGGCTATGAATTCAGGCTTCGTAAAGATGTTCTGAAATGTTCAGATACTAATACATCTTTCAGGTTTTCTTTCGGAACAGAAGATGTTTCGGTTGTAAATGGTCTGAAAGTATACATTTTTGCTGGAATAGGTGTTGAAAACACCGGAAATAAAAGTTTCTCCAGTTCAGCATGGGATCAAATATCTTATTATCCAACATTTACAGTGTCATCAACTCAAGGTAATAGTAAAGAGACATACAAAAACCATTCTATTGCATCTTTTGCTATATCAGCATACCCCAACCCGTTTCTTCCAAATACAAACATCAGCTACACAACAGATGAAGATGGGACAATAAAGATCTTTGACTCCTTGGGCAGACTTATTAAGAGTGAGAGAGTCAATGCCGGTTCTGGAAAAGTATTTTTTAATGGATCGGCCCTGCCCTCAGGGATCTATTGTGCACAGCTCGAATCGAGCAAAAAAACGGCATCAATCAAGCTATTTTTAGCCCGCTAAGCAAAACAAGCGCTAGTTTTTGATGATTCGGTAAAATGAATTATAATGAGGGCCAATGCAGGGGTAGGGTGGTGTGTAATGTAGGGGCAGGTTCGAACCTGCCCCTACATTACCACCACCCTGCAACCTACATTATTTCAACATCATATTATTTCAACATCATATTATTTCAACATCATATTATTTCAACATCATATTATTTCAACATCATATTATTTCAACATCATATTATTTCAACATCATATTATTTCAACATCATAT
>JAEUSG010000109.1 GCA_016788315.1 Fibrobacterota bacterium
ATATTCTTGGTTTGCTAGTGTCCTGAACTATTCTGACTGTTTTTGAATCATAGTTTCCAGAAACAGTGGATAATGCTTTTATCTCAAATTTGTTAATTCCAGTTTGAAGCTTCACAGTAGTGTCAAAATAGGTGCTTTCAGCAAAAACTTTAACACTAGCTGGATTTCCGTTTATCAGCAATTTAGCATGTGGAGAGTTTATGTAGCCAGATAGCTTTGCTATGGTCTCTGAAGTGCTATCGATCAGCTCTGGCGTAAGAACACGTAGTGAAAAGTCTTTTGTTTTACCGAGTAGTCGAAATGTGATTAACTCACGTGAAATATTACCGGCTGAATCTTCAGCAGTAACATTTACGGTGTATAATCCTTCGTTATTTATGGTTAGGTTCGATGATTTACTTTTTTGCCCATTTATTCGAATATCTTTCTTTAAAAGGTTATGGTCTTTTACAATGACTTGTGAAGAAACGCCAGAGCCCCTTTTCTCCCAAATGTTATCATGCCCCTCTTTCCAGTCATCAATCGAGAATGGCGGTATTGATGGCACTATAATTTCAGGTGGCGTAAAATCTATTGTTAGATATATTGTTGTATCGCAGATTATGTCTCCATCGCGTCGGATAAAGGCTTTAAAGCAGTATCTCCCTTCTTCGTAAATTTCTGTGCCGTTTACGAAAATGTTACTGTCGATTGTTGCATAACAGTAATCCTCTTTTGAAGTATTCTTATAAACAAAAGAGACTTTTGCATTTGTTCTCATATGTTGTCTATTTATGCCGTGTACAACAATTGAAGGAGTGTTATTCTTTATCCTCTGTATGCTTTCTCTTAATGGTGCAAATGCTCCAATATATCCTCTATTTTCTCCGCTGAAGGAGCAGGGTGAGTGTGGCAAAGGATGTAAATTCACTGTGTCCGGATGTGCTAGCAAAGGGTTAAAGTGGAAGAGTGTTTTTGATGAAATAGTTTGTATACTTTGTTTTGGCCATACATCTGTATGCGAAACAGATATGTTTGATATCTCTTTTGTACTAAAAACCTTTCCGCATTCAGTAAAAATAGAATTGCGTATTTTAATTTCAGATTGATTTTCTGTTTCAATACTGTTTTCGCATTGTGAAAATGTATTGTTGATAATCTCTGTCGCACCTTTTCCTGTTACAGATAGTGCCTTTTTGCATTTGCTAAACCAACAGTGCTGCAAAAGTGAACTATTACTCCGAAGTATCAATCGAGTAGTTTCCCCATTGAATCCGCAAGAATCAATTCTAATATGGTTAGTAAAGAGCATCTCTCCTGAAATCGATACTGCACCATTTGAACTTGTAGCAGCAATAGAAACTGGTTTGTCTGATCTGAATTTCTCGTCACTGTATTTACCAGTGGCTACAATGATATAATCATGCTGTGAAGCTTTTTCTATAGCTGACTTTATGGTCGGCAGTGGTTCGTCTTTTGTTCTGCCACTGTTGCCTGGTTTTCCAGAGGCTTTCGAAACAAAAATTGTGTCACCTGCAAACTCATGAAATCCTAGATCTGGAGCAACCCCTTTGAAAGGGCGAGATTCGAAAATAACGCCCTTGTCAATTGCTGGCGACTCTCTTTTCAGCAGAAGGTTATTGTCTACTTCGTCTTTTTTCACGAAGAGTGTGTTTATAGTGTCTAGACGTGTTGAGATGTCTTTATTAATAGTCGCGTTTGCCAACGTAACATGCTGTAGTTTTAAAATGCAATTTTCCAGAGAGATTATGTTTTTAATAGCGCAGCGATCCATTTTCAGAATATTGCCTGTACTTTTTATTCCTGCACCAGCAATGATACCTATAAATGAAGCATCACTCGATGCAATTATCCTGGTTGAAATAATTGTCTGAAATTTAGCTGGATCGTTAAGTTTACCAAGATTATACCATCCTCCGGAAATGACAGGATTTCTCTGTAACGGTTGAGAAATTGAATATGTACCAGCTGTTATTTTTATTGTGTCGCCGGAAAGTGCCATCGCTAATGCTTGATCAATAGTTTTAAATGGATCTTTCCAGCTTTTTCCACCGCCACTTAGTTTAGCTGCACTGTCTACATAAAATGTTCTAGGAGATCTTTTAAAGGCTGCATAATCTGACCAATGGTCTGTTTCTGCTGCAATCTGCATAAGTGCAAGGCCGTT
>JAEUSG010000110.1 GCA_016788315.1 Fibrobacterota bacterium
TGGTTATGATGTCAAGCACATTATGAACATTACCGATGTTGGTCACCTGCAAAGCGATGCTGATGTCGGTGACGACAAAATGGAAACCGGCTCTATTCGGGAAGGAAAGAGCGTTTGGGAAATTGCTGCAATGTATACAGATGCAGTAATGGCTGATTTCAAGGCCCTTAACATACTACCTGCAACAATTTACTGCAAAGCAACCGAACATATTCCGGAACAAATAGAACTGATTAAAAGACTAGAAGCGAAAGGTTTTGTCTACACCATCTCAGACGGTGTTTATTTCGACACATCAAAGTTTCCGCGATATGCTGATTTTGCCCGTATCAAAATTGACGAACTTGAAGCCGGTGCCCGTGTTGAAATGACAGAGGGAAAGAAAAATGTGACCGATTTTGCCCTATGGAAATTTTCTCCTAAAGATCACAAAAGGCAGATGGAGTGGGAGAGCCCGTGGGGAGTAGGATTCCCAGGGTGGCACATTGAATGTTCTGCGATGGCCATGAAATACTTAGGTGAAACTTTTGATATTCACTGCGGTGGCATTGATCATATTCCAATTCATCATACCAATGAGATAGCGCAAACTGAAGCAGCTACCGGAAAGAAGTTTGTAAACTATTGGCTCCACGGTGAATTTCTTGTGTTGGAAAAAGAAAAGATGGCTAAGTCAGGTGGTAATTCAGTTATTCTGAAAACACTTCAGGATAGAGGAATACCTCCATTAGCATACCGTTTCTTCCTATTGTCTGCTCATTACAAAGCACCTCTGACATTCAGCTGGGAAATAATTGAGAACAGCCTCAGCGGATATAAAAGCCTTGTTTCTAAAATTCAGGAGTTGCGTAATAATCCGACTGCAGGCAGTGGTAACGATTCTTCAGCATTTGAGAATGAATTCCAGAAGCATATAAACGACGACCTCAATATGCCACGCGCAATTGCGGTTCTTTGGGATATGCTAAAGAGTCCTGAGCTTTCTAATGCTGCTAAACTTGCTACAGCAGAGAAGTTCGATCTTGTTCTTGGACTTGGAATTAAGGATATTGGTTCTTCATTCGTAACGGTCGATGGCGAAGCTGAGCAGCTTGTAAAGGATAGAGATGCTGCACGTGCTGCAAAAGAGTGGAAAAAGTCTGACGAACTTCGGGATAAACTGGTAGCTCTTGGGTATAAGGTTCTGGATACAAAACAGGGCACCAAAATAGAAAAACTGTAATTAATTTACTTATCAGGAGATACAAAATGGCTTGCGAAAAAGATGGAAAAGAGAAAAAGAGCTCGGTCGAAAACATCCTCGAAGACAAACTGCTCGAAAACCGCCAGATTTATCTCTGGACACAGGTTGATGACGAGAGTGCTGAAAAGGTTGTAAAGAGAATTCTCTATCTCAATAATCTCAGCAAAGAACCTATCACAATGTATATCAACAGTCCTGGCGGGTCTATATCCTCCGGTCTTGCAATATATGATGCTATGCAGGCAAGCAAAGCTCCCGTTGCTACAGTTTGTATGGGACAGGCTGCAAGTATGGGTGCTGTTCTTCTTTGTGCAGGCGCCAAAGGCAAACGCTCCGTTTGGCCAAATGCCCGTGTTATGATTCATCAGCCGCTTATTTCCGGTAATATGTATGCCCCAGCAACAGATATTCAGATTCAGGCTGAAGAGATGCTCCGTATAAGAGCAATTCTCAATGAAATTCTTGCTAAGCATACCGGCAAGAAAGTCACAGAGATAGAAACCGATACAGATCGTGATAACTTTATGAGTGCTAAAGAGGCTGTTGCATACGGCCTTGTTGATGAAATATCTAAAAGTCTGTAATGGCTCATAATAATCGTGCCGCGTTCATAAGTCTTATGGGCGCGGCCTTTTTCTGGTCACTTTCCGGAATATTCATTTATTATCTGAACAGCTCAATGGGGCCGCTCGCGCAGAGTGCCGCCCGATATGGTTCTGCCGGTATAGCACTCTTTATTATCAGCTTTATTGCCTTTCGTAAAGAGATGATTATAAGAGAAATCACTGTCCTCAAGTACATAGCACTTGCCGGTTTTCTTGGATTTATTTTTCAGATGTTTTGGGTTTACTCTCTTTACTTCATTAAACCTGGTACAGCATCACTACTCGGAGAGTTCGGTACTCTTATAAGTTTAATATTATTCTGTATAGTTGACAAGTCAG
>JAEUSG010000126.1 GCA_016788315.1 Fibrobacterota bacterium
GACTCGGTGCGTGTCGTATATGATACGATAATAACCGGCAGAAGCTATACACCGCAGCGCAGAGCGAAAATCCGCGAGAGTGTCGGAGCGACATCAGATCTTCTTAGAAAAATGGCAGAAACCAACCGGAGTGATTGGAACGCAAGAATGGTTGCCTTCGAAAAGCTTTGGGGGCGAACTCTTACCCCGGACGAACTTCTAGCAGCAGCTGACAGGGTACGCCACCAGCAGGGAATCAAAGAAAGATTTGTTGAGGGTATCAAGCGCTCAGGTCGCTACCTTCCCTACATCCGCGCAGTTTTCAGAGAATATGGTCTCCCGGATGAACTTGCTTTATTGCCGCACGTAGAATCCTCTTTCGACTACACTGCATATTCAAAAGTCGGAGCAGCAGGCATCTGGCAGTTCATGCGCGGTACAGGTAAACAGTACAAAATGCGTATCGGCAATGTTATAGATGAGCGTCTTGATCCTATGAAAGCAACTATTGCAGCCGCTAAAATGCTTTCATCCAATTACCGAAAACTCAACTCATGGCCCCTTGCAATTACTGCTTATAACCACGGCCCGAAATCAATGACTGATGCTGTAGCAATACACGGGACTACGGACATAGGCGTGCTTGTCAGTGACTATCAGCGAAAATCATTTAAATTCGCATCAAAGAATTTTTACGCGTCCTATGTTGCTGCATACACTGTCGCAGTGAATTATCAGAAATATTTCGGCAAAATAGAAATTTATCCACCTTTGGAATGGAATGAACGCGTCCTTACCGTCCCAACACGTCCATCTTTGATTTCAGATAAGTTCAAGATACCACTGCCGATACTAAAGCAGTACAATCTTGACATCAGACCAACAGCATTTACCAAAAATCTTGCATTACCTGCCGGTCACCACATAAAACTGCCCAAAAATATCGACTCCCTTCTCGAAACCCAGGCGCTATTTGCAGCAGCAGAAAAAAATGTGACTGTTCCTGCCCTGCCGGAGCCAAAACCTGCACCACCTGCAACTCCTGCACCTGTCAAGTCGGTTAAAGCTGCAAGTACAGCTTCAGACACTCTGCCCGAAGCACCTCCGCTACCGGCGAACTATCTTCTTTCTGAAGTTAAACCCAAAATTGTAGTATTGCAGTCTACAGATTCAGTTCTTCTGCATCGAGAAGCAGCATTCTGGTACTCATCTATGCTGGCATTAAAAGAAGATAAGCCGGTTGTTGATATGCCATGCCTACTGTGCCCATTCGACTCTGCGCTATACGACCTATCTGTTAAGAAGCTTAAAAACAACAAAATAACCATTTATGCTCAAATTGACGAAACGATTCACCACATAGCTGACTGGGCAGGTATTTCTTATAAAGCCATTCTTGCAGCAAACAGATCCATCTCTAGAAAAGGGATGAAGATAGGGCAGAAAATAACAATTCCACTAGACGGAGTATCGGCTCAGCAGTTTGCTATTGAGCGCCTTTCATACCATCTGGGAATAGAAGAGGATTTCTTTAACAACTACACGGTAAACGCTACTGATACAGTTATGATTAAGACCGGCGGTCAGGTTTGGGAACACTGCCTGGACAACGATATTCCATTCTGGCTTATAATGAAGGCTAACCCTCAGGTAAAAAACTGGAATGTACTTCGTCCTCAGCAGGTTTACATTCCTGTTATAGCTCCAGTATCAAACCGTTAGATAGTCCCTGCACTTACCTGAAAGTTTAGGTAAAACGGATAACGCGTAACACGAGGATCTTGCACAGACAAATCCTTTACCGCCTGGCTGCGGCAATTCTTTATTAGGATATCCAAATTCCAGAATACCTCCAGCCATTCTGGCATTGAACCTGCCATCTGACTGAGATTCAAATAGGGCGGTAAGCGCCTTCTCTATTTTGGAATTATCAATGACAGATTCGTCAATTATCCCTTTGCCTTCATGCAGAACATTCATTACTACAGGTATACATGCAACGCTCTCTTCAAAGCGTCCATCAGCCCATTGACCTGCAAAAACTGCCTTCAGATATTTATGGATTGAATCCAGATAAGCTTTATTACCCGTAACCTTATATGCACACAGTAAACCCAATGAACCGAGATCGTCGTTTGCTCTATGAAGTCCGCCTTGAGGATCATTGTCAACAGGTTTTTTTGTAGCTCTATAAACATGACCAAAGAAACCTGACGGATATTGTATATACTTGATAAAGTGGTCTGCTATTTTTATAAATGGTTCTCCAATCCATTTGGCTTCACCGGTTGTTTTATGGAGCTGATATAAAAAGTTCAGAGAACCACCTTGAAAACTTCCCTGAATATCATTACTCATCTGAGGCCAGGGCTTTACCGAAGGAAACAGAGGTTCGAATTCATGCCCCCAATAGGGCCAGCCATCTTCATCGCACCCTTTTTTCAGAAACCATTCTGCCCAAAGTTTTGCCCGTTCCAGGTACTCCGCTTCATTTGTATGTCTGTACAATTCAAGAAATGCCCACGCAACGGAAAGGGTGTCTCTAGTATAACACCACGGTGTAAAAGGTGTAACCTCTCGAATAGCACCGTAATTATCACCATGGAAAGGGTCAAGTATCTGAAGTGATTTCAGATATCGACCGGCGTAAATGGCAGTTCTCTCATATTTTGGATCTCCGAAAGTTTTGTATGCTGCCAGAAGTCCCATCACAGTAAATGCATAATTCCAGTTTTGTGCAGCCCACTCTTTACCATCAGGACAAACCATCCATGGAAAATAGCCTACTGGCGGATAATACTCTCCCACAGGGGCAGCTTGGATACTACATAGCCAATCAGCGATCTTTTTGGATACATCGAGTGATTTTTCCTGATTTGTTTTAGAAATCTCCATATTTCTGGCCTTTTTGTTTATATTTTCTACTGAAAACGTGGTCAACTTAATTTCGAAACTGTTTCGATAATAATATAGCACCGGAAAGCAAAAAGATCAAGTGGAAAATGTAACTTTAGATGAGATAGCAAAAAGAGCCGGCGTAAACAAGAGCACCGTATCAAAAGCTCTACGTCATAGCTCAGACATTAATAATGATACGGCTGAAAAGATACGGCAGATAGCTGCAGACTTAGGATACAACCCAGCCCAACGCACAACCCAAGTCGCTGGGAACAGTATGCTTCCTGTTCATCTTGCCTTTTATCAGCTCTCGCCAGATTTTACGCATAAAGAGGACTACACCAGCAGAATGACCCATCTTCTGCACAAAGAGTTTTCGAAACATGGCATCATGCTTTTTGAGAGTTATCCTCAACAATCGGGCGATTTTGAAAAACTACTCGCTTCCGGCAACGTTGAGGCTCTTCTGCTTCTTGGCAATTTTAAACTTTTTGACTCAAGTGTTATTCTTACATTTAAAAGATTCATTGCAGCAGGTAAACCGGTTATTCTTCTCTGTAATTACCTGCCCTCTGAAGAGGGTACTTTTTTTTCAATCCGCGCAGATGATTTCACGGCAGGTTGGCAGGCAACCAACTATTGCATTGAAAAAAAGATTGAAAAAATTGCCTTTGTGCGTGGACTGGCATGGCAGGCTA
>JAEUSG010000172.1 GCA_016788315.1 Fibrobacterota bacterium
TAGCCGGTGAGAGAGCTTCGGTGAGTTTGATTTGTCTCAGGTAGGAGCCCAACTTATTCTTCAGGATCGCGAAAGGAATGCCATCCAACGGTTGTAAGAAGTGACTTGTGTTAGATGGGAAGAAACCAATGTCGGCGTGATTCTTAGAGAAAAGATCGGCGGTTGCTTCTTTAGCGTGCATTGCTGCGCCATCAGCAAGGAGTAGGACCGGCTCATCTTCCGTTTTTCGTAGAGATGCCGACAGTTCAAGAAAAATTTTCATGCATTCCAGCCAAATCAAAGAAGTCATGAAGCCGGATTCAGAGCGAAAAAAATAAATTGGCCAGTCCGTTTTATCCCTTCGCAAATCGGGAACGATAAGAGTTTTGTTTTTGTCGCTGTCTAAACGAAGATCTCTATACACATAAGCGGAAAATAGGGGAAATCCCGCTGCAGAAACGACGGAAAAGATAGTCCAAAGGTCACAGTTGGGAGTTCTTGAAAGATGGGCTTCTGAGAGCTCGGTGGAGCAAACTCCGAATTCTGTTTTGTCTCGAGGTATCGCACGAGTTTCATCACAATTGAAGATCATCTCAGGGCGGAATTGCTTCGATGCGAGCTTTAAACGGAACTTTTCATCCCAAACCAGTAAACTGCGGCATATGGTCACCACATGACTCATTTTGTCCGATGGCTTCAATGCCCGAATAGCCAGAATACCCTTGTGTCTTGTGAGAAACGAGGATGCCCAACCAGGAGTCAAAGAAGGCGCAGAAGGGACTCGGAATTGGAGCACTTGGGTGCCAATCGTGGCCAGGTCTCTCAGGCACAGGTGAACACCAGCGCTCACTCCTTTCACGAAACCTACTACCACTTTCTCTTCGATTTCCGTTAAGCGGCAGTTGCCGTTGTGGCCTGGAGCCGGCATTCGCTCTCTTCTCATTCTTCTTTCTAAAGAGCTCAATTTTATGCCACATTTGTCTGCAATCTCCACTTGAACAGATCGAAGGGATCTATCGCCACTGTAGTTCTTAAAAAAAGCCTCAACTAGATCGACAGCCTCACTTATACGGGCGTTTGAGGCCATTTTTTGTTGGTATTCAAAAGAAAGAGGTTTCTGCCGATTTACAGGGTGTGAA
>JAEUSG010000247.1 GCA_016788315.1 Fibrobacterota bacterium
AGTACCCTCCTCAACTGCAATTGTCTCAAGCCCCCCATTATGCTGCAGTTTAATTTTTAACATTTTTTATCCCGGTATAGTTGACCACGGTAAACCTATTTTCTATTTTTTGGAGCTGTGTATGTTACATAAAATATTAACCTTTCAATTAAAAGGAAAAGGAAATGATCAAAGTTGAGAATCTAAAGAAGACGTACGGCACAATGAATGCCGTAAACGACATCTCCTTTGAAATTGACAGAGGAGAAATTGTCGGTTTCCTCGGACCAAATGGTGCGGGCAAAACTACGACAATGAAAATCCTGACTGGTTTCATCGGAAGCACGTCCGGAACTGCTTCAATTGCAGGGCATGATGTTGAAACCGCCTCGCTTGACGTGAGAAGAAGAGTCGGTTACATGCCGGAGAGTTCACCGCTTTACACAGACATGGATGTTCTCGGTTACCTCAAATTTATTGCTGAGGTGCGTGAAATTGATCCAGGTCTATTATCCGCAAGGCTCGATTCGGTAGCCACCACATGCGGCCTCAAGCAGGTGCTTAGAAAACCTATATCACAACTTTCAAAAGGTTATAAACAGCGCGTTGGGCTTGCACAGGCAATCATTCACGATCCTGAAGTGCTTATTCTCGACGAGCCGACCAGCGGTCTCGACCCAAACCAGATTATTGAAATACGTGAACTTATCCGTAAACTCGGTAAGGAAAAGACTGTAGTTTTGTCTACACATATCCTGCCTGAAGTTGAAGCTGTCTGTAGCCGTGCCATCATTATCAACAAAGGTAATATTGTAGCTCAAGGTTCAATTTCTGAACTGACTGCAAGTGCACATGAAACTGTGTCTGCAAAAATACGCGGCGATAAGAGTGCTATAGAGGCCGGTTTACGCGCTATCGATGGAATTCAAAGTGCCATTTGCAAGGGCGGTGTAAACGGATTCAACAACTTCGAAATAGTTCCTGTTAAGGGACATTCAGTAGCAGAATCTGTTTTCCGTTTTGCTGCCGATAAAGGCTTCAGCATGTGCGAACTTAAAACAGAAGGCGCAAGTCTTGAAGATGTATTCACCAGGCTTACAAGGAGTGTAGCATGAACAGATTCCTGGCCATATTCAAAAAAGAGTTCTTCGGCTATTTCAATTCGCCGATAGCTTATGTTTATCTATTTGTCTATATCGCTCTCACAAACTGGCTCTTTTTCCAGACATTCTTCCTTCAGGGGCAGGCTTCCATGAGAAGCTATTTCGGCATTCTTCCGATACTGTTTCTTTTCTTCATACCTGCAATCGCAATGCGACTTTGGGCTGAAGAGAAAAAATCGGGAACAATTGAACTTCTTATGACGCTTCCTCTTAAGGTTTCTGAAGTAGTTGCAGGAAAATTTCTGGCAGCATACGCCTTTCTTGCCATCTCATTTATCTTTTCGATTTCAGTACCCATCAGCGTTGCTGTAGCAGGAGATCCTGAAGTTGGACAGATTCTTTGCGGATACCTGGGTGTGCTTCTTATGGGCGGCGCATATCTCTCTATAGGTATGTTTGTTTCCCATTTAACAGAAAATCAGATCATCGCCTTTATTCTTGGTGTTGTTGCAACCTTTGCAATGTACATACTTGGTTCTCCAATTGTTACATTCAAACTGCCTTCACTGCTTGTGCCCATCTTTACCTTTATCGGTTTAGGCGGTCATTACGACAGCATCATAAGAGGTGTGATTGACACACGCGATATCATCTATTACTGCAGTGTAATGGGTGTCTTCCTTTTCCTCAATGCCTATTTCATTGAGACCCGCAAGTGGAGATAAGAAATATGGATAATAAAAATCTTTTGGCAAACCGCACCAATTTCATCATCTTTATTGTTGTAATAATAGGTTTTATTGGTGTTCTCAACTATCTCTCTACCATCTTTTTCGCCCGTGCCGATTTGACGGCCACTAATCAGTATACGATTTCCAAAGGCTCAAAAAGCATGCTCCGGAACCTTGATGATCTCATTACAATCAAGGTCTATCTTTCCGAAAAAGAGCTGCCGCCACTAGCTCAGAATCTTGTCCGCCAGGTCAAAGATGTTCTTGCAGAATACAAGGCATACGGTAAGGGTAATGTACAGGTAATATACAGAGATCCTTCTGAGGATAATGATATCAAGAACGAAGCTCGCGCTATTGGTCTGCAGGAAGTTCCGATGCAGGTTATCGAAAAGGATAAAATGCAGAACGTAATGGCATTTATGGGATTGGCTGTAATGTATGGCGACAAAAAGGAAATTCTTCCCATACTTAACAATACTGCTAATCTTGAGTACGATCTTACAAGCCGTATCATGCGTCTTACCCGTAAAGAGGTGAAAAAGATCGGCTTCTTCTTCGGCAATGGTCAGCATGCTTTCACACCTGAAGGTATGCCGGAGCAGCAGCAGCAGGGTCCGAAGGTCTCATATAACAACATTAGAAAGGCTCTTCAGGAGCAGTTTGAAGTTGTTGAGGTAACCGAACTCACAAACGGTAAGCCTGTGCCGTCCGATATCGTCACTCTTGTTGTTGCGGGCCCGAACTCTCTTACAGAACGAGAGAAGTTTGAGATTGACCAGCATGTCATGAGAGGCGGTAAATTGGTTGCTCTTATCGATGCCGTAAATGTTATGACCTACCAAGGCGTAATGGCAATGCCTCAGGCTCATAATTCAGGAGACCTGTTTGCGCATTACGGTGCTAAAGTAAATTCTGACATCCTTGCAGATGGTAAAGCACATTCGCAGATTTCGTATCAGGTTAATTACGGCGGATTTATGCTGCCTGTTTCAACTCCATATCCTGTTTGGGTTATGGCCGTAAAAACTGGATTTGCACCAAATAATCCTGCTCTTAGCGGAATTGAGAACATTCCGTTTATGTGGCCATCATCTGTCGAACTTACAATTCCTCCATCAGATTCCGGTGAGATCAAAGCAAGCTATCTTCTCTCGTCAACGAAGTTTGCAAAAGCTCTTACGGGAGATTATGATTTGAATCCAAGACGCGACTGGAGCGCATTCTTTAAAGAGGGCGGATTAAAGGATTACGGACTTGCAGCAATAATTCATGGAACATTTAACTCATTCTATTCAGGAAAACCGGTTCCTGCGGCAACGAATGATTCGACAAACGCCTCAGTGAATGTACCAGTCACAAGCAAGAGTCCTGCAACTTCAATTGTACTTATCGGTGAATCGGATTTCCCTTCTGACGGCGGTTCAAGAGAAGGTATACTTTTCCTTAACAACCTGGCAGAGTGGCTTACTCTCGGAGAAGATCTGATTGGTGTAAGAGCAAAAAATGTTGCAGAACCTATGATTAGTCCAACTCTTTCAGATGGTGCAAAGACTACAATCAAAATAATTAACACCTATTTGATGCCTGTACTTGTAATTGTCTTCGGCGCTGTAGTATATATTCGCCGTCGCAATAGAATCAGCAAAGGAGCTTAAATTTTATGACGCCTATGAAACGAAATTTGATTCTGCTAGGAGTTCTGGCTGCACTTGTTCTTCTTATCCTTTTTGCTAATAACTCTTCAGCCAACAGAAAGAAGCCTCTTCTGTTTAAAGGAGTTAAAAGGGAAACTGTAACTCAGATTACCATTTCCAAGTATGCGCAAAGTGAAACGCTGCGCAAAAAAGATAAAGGGTGGGTCTCAACTGCTGGTGGTGAATACGCTGTTGATTCAGCCAAAATTGATGAGCTCCTTACCGCCCTCGAAACTCAGCTTCAGGAAGAGCCTGTTGCAAAAAACCAGAGCCGCCATGTCGATTTGGGCGTAGACTCTGCTGGCGCAACCTCTGTAACCGTTGAATCCGAAAAAGGGGGATTAGTCGCTTTCTATATCGGAAACATGGCACAGGGCTTCAGCGGCAGTTACGTGCGTCTTAAAGGTCAGAATGAGGTCTATGTATCTAAGAACGGCTTTGATCGTCTTTTTACATCCACTCCATTCTCTTACAGAGATAAAACGATCTTAAAGCTGACAAAAGAGCAGATTGCTGGCTTTGACATCACCTACCAGAACGGCGACTCCGCTATTTCTGTGGGTGCAGCGTACAAAACAGAGAGTTCCTCCTGGGAACAAACTGGTTCCGAGACTTCAAAATTTGACAGCAAAAAGGTCGATGAGTGTCTCGCACGATTCATAGCTCTAAATGCCGACGAATGGTACACTGCTGAAGATGATACAGCTACAGGCTTTGCAACTCCATCATATAAGTTTGTTGTTAAAAAGGTAGATGGTTCTGTATTAACTCTCATTACCGGTGCTGAAAAGAATGGAAACTACTTTACCAAAGTTGAAGGTGATGACAACAGATACCTAATAAGGAAGTTCAGGCTTGAAGCATTAAGACCACCCGTTGCTGACTGGAAAGTAGCTGCAGATGCTCCTGCTTCGACTCAGGAAGCTGGTCAGACAATGAATATGCCTGCATCAGGTGCAATGGGCAATCAGTAACGAACAGAAAT
>JAEUSG010000263.1 GCA_016788315.1 Fibrobacterota bacterium
GGCTGCCGGACAGAAAAGGGAACAAAGTGGGGAATGAACCGTTTTTATAATACCGGACTTTTTTATGGTCGTTGGCTCTTTAACGGCATTCCCTTCGTGTTTTTCAAGGCAATGAAAGATGAAATTGAATTTCTCACACGAAATGGCAGCAGAAGAAAATGGTTGTCTGTATTCCTCTTTTTTGCATCGCTTATTTATGGATTTGCAGCAGGCATTATAACAAAGAAAAGGGTTCCTGCTAATTAGCAAAAACCCTTTTAAATACATCCCTCTATACAAACAAATTTAGTTTGGTCTTTTTCGACCTCTTAGCGAATCGTAGAACTCGAGGCTCTCAGAAGCCAGTTTTGACAGATAGTGATTTTTGTCAGCGTAGGATCGGGATGAGAGCTTCCATGATGTCCACAATTTATGATTGAGAAGAAAATTTTCCATCTTATCAGCGAGCGAATCTACATCGCCTGTTTTGAAAAGGGCGCAGCCGTTGTCTTCTGGCACAACGTCAGGAATTCCGTGAAGTCTGCTAGCAATAACCGGAATACGCATAGCCATAAATTCAAGAGCCACTCTGCATATCGCTTCTGATGCCGTTGATGCAATTATTCCGCAATCGCAAATTCTGTAAACATCCCTGATATCTGTAACTCTTCCGAGGAAAAATATGCGCTGTGTCAGCTTTTCTTCACGGGCATATATCTTCAGCTCTTCATATTTTAATTCACTTTCAGGACCTGCTATGACATACCGGATATTGTATCCCTTTGTGATCAATTTTTTCATTGCCTTTAAAGCAATGTAATGCCCTTTCTTCTCATCGAGTCTGCCTATAAGTCCGAAAACAGGAAAAGGATCATTGTTTCCTGCTGATGTATCTTCAAGCTGAGAATTTCTTTTGAAGTATTCTGTGTCTACCGAAGGGAGAATAAGTTTTAATTTGTCATCCTGCAGTCTTAAGGTCTCTTTAAGTCCTTTATGAATGCATTTTGATGTGGCAATAACTCCGTCAGACCAGCTGTTGAAAAACAGCCTGTTTAAGAAATGAGATTTGAGAGGTTTTTCGTGCCCATGCGTTATGACTATCAAGGGTCTGTTTTTCGCCCATTGCGCCGCTTTGATAGAAACCCAAAGGCCTACGTTGTGATGGCAATTTACAACATCGATGTTGTTGTCTTCAATGTACTTTCTTAACTTAAAAAGAGAACTAATCTGCTGTAGTACATTATGAGTACTTATATGAAAAGATGCTGTCGAGTTAAGACCTATTGATTTTGCTCTCTCAAGACATGGTGAATGGGGATCGCCGGCTATGTGAACGGTACAGCCAGCTTTCTGCTGTGCAAGCGCAGTGTTGAAGGCATACCATGCAACTGCGTTGAACCAGGGGACATTTACAATATGAAGTATCCTGCTTATTCCCATTTAATTATGATTCCATGCTCCCGTATCTAAGGTAATCTGGAGTTACAAAGTCAGGATGCGTTACACCGTAACGGACTAGAGCCGCCTTGAAGTCATCCAGCCCTGTTTTGTTCTGGGCGGACAAGAAGACAGCATCCGGATATTCCTTTCTAAGTCTTTCAGCAAGTGGTGTCCCTTCAATACGATCCATTTTATTGAAAACCATCAGCCGTAGAATTTTTTCTGTTTTGAGATCATTAAGGACTTCATTAACAACAGTCATCTGTTCAGTCATATACGGCGAAGATGCATCCATCAGTGTGCATATTAAATCAGAGTCTGTAACAACTTCGAGTGTGGTACGAAAAGAAGCGATTAAGTGGTGCGGCAGTTTGCGTATGAATCCGACAGTGTCGGAAACAAGAACTTCA
>JAEUSG010000281.1 GCA_016788315.1 Fibrobacterota bacterium
ATGGCGAAGTTGCCAACTTTATTTGTGCCGAAGTGCCGAGAACCTGCGAACTGTGCCCGAACGAGCAATGCGAGTGAGTGGACACAGGGCGCAGGTGAACGGACACGAAGGCTCTACCGCAAATAACTTTGGCAATTTGGGAGAGGGCGCAACTCTTAGGAAGGTGCATTTGCAGACGGGAGCGACCGAACCGCCATACCGTTGTTGTTTGTTGTACCACTCGCACTGCCTTGCGCACATTGTCCATGGACGGCAATGTGCGCTGCCTTCTATTCTTCATTTGTCTTTCATTGGTATTCATTGTATTTACATATCAATTAGAACACCAAGTTTATTTAGAACTTCTCTTATTATTGGAGATGGAACTTTACTTTTAAATTGAGCTTTTCTTTCTTTCCAGTCTAAATTTCGCACTTGATCTGATAATATGACACCTGAAACATGGCTTCCTGCTGGTAATAGAACTTCAAATGGGTAACCTTTCACGTGGCTCGTTATTGGGCACATGAGAGCAAGACCTGTTTTCTTATTGTATGATTCTGGCGAAAGTACTAGAGCTGGCCTATGACCAGCTTGTTCGTGACCTGCCTGTGGAGAAAAATTAAGCCACACAATATCTCCTCTGGAAGGACAATATGAAGAAGCCATTACCAAACTTCCTTTCCAATAGGTTTTCCAAAATCAATCTCAGAGTGAATGTTCTTTTTAGTAACATTTTTCAGAAGTGATTGCAGCGACAGTTTCATGCCTTGATGGGGTGTTATAACCATTTTACCATCGGCCATTGATAGATCAACTAAAGTTCCGTCACCCATATGAATTTCTTGAACAAATGGTTTAGGTATTCTCACTGCGAGACTATTTCCCCATTTTTGAATTTTTGTTTGCATTATTCCTCCTTTAAGTATCTACTTTGAAGATACATAATTTTTGAGGTGGTGTCAACAAATTGAAGTATATAAAGTATGCATTCATCATTCTTCTGTTTTAAATAGTGTCTTTATTTTTAGCTGGCCACGACGGCCAGCGTTGCCTTGTGCGAGTGGTATTGCAAACAACGTATAGGTATGGCGAAGTTGCCAACTTTATTTGTGCCGAAGTGCCGTGAACCTGCGAACTGTGCCCGAACGAGCAATGCGAGTGAGTGGACACAGGGCGCAGGTGAACGGACACGAAGGCTCTACCGCAAATAACT
>JAEUSG010000414.1 GCA_016788315.1 Fibrobacterota bacterium
TCAATCTATATATGCTGACGAAGAATCAGAGTTTGACTAAACATCTGACTTGATAGCTTTTATCAGTTCTGTATTTCAGATAATAGACCCCGGCAGGTATATTCAGCTTATTAATATCCTGCAGTGACATGTTCTTATCAAGTTCTGCTACACGCCTGCCTGAAATACTATACAATGCAACAGGAATAAATGTTTTGGCAATATTTAATTTAGCCGTAACAGAATTCTCTGTATTTGTAAACTGTGATATTGTGACTCCATCAAAGGTCAAAGCAGCAACACCTCTGCTATTCAACAGATATGGTCCCTGATAGACACTCCCATTTGTATAATTCGCATTCGGCAGATAAGTTAACTTAGCGGCATTTGAGCTGTTTTTGAGATATAAAACCACCTCATTGCCGAACACTCTTCCTGAATCTATCTGACCTGCCACTCCGTCCAGATAGATATAGTTTTTGAGTGATTGCCCTGCTAAATCAGCAGGCCAGAGAACAGGCTGATCAAACACTAGCCCAATCTCACTCTTATTGCTGTTTCTGTATTTAACCTCTTTTATTGCAGGAGCTGTGATACCAACGGTGTCCTTTGAACCGTAAAAATCTTTTGCTGCAAGCCTATAGAGATTATCCCCAAGCTGATTATATCCGGTTTCGTTATAATGGCAGCCATCATGGCCGGGCAAACCTATAGTTGACATAACAGACAGATCAGAATATTTATCAGCCATTCTTCGCTGAACATCCCGTAGATAACTCTGATAATCGAAACCGCATCCATGATGGATTTGGCAAAGATAAAATTTACTTATGCCCGGATAATCAACCTTCCAATTTTTATACAGCGTATCATATTTATCTGCATAAATAAGAGCTGTGCTATCGCTGTTATTTTCTCCCTGGTGCCAGTAAAAGGCCTTTACACAATTTTTTAGACCTGCTTTTTGAAGTCTATATAAAAGTCGTCCATATATAGTACCTGTACTTTGCGGTGCAGATTGATTCCGCATATGATCTTTTATGGTTGTGCCGCCGACCGCACCATTAATAACAAAGACTGGTATCGAATCCTTCTCTACAATGTTACGGGCGAGTCTTAGCGGCCATACGCCGACAGATGCATGTGTTTCCTGTGTCGCTGCTTGTGCATAGTCCCATGTTGTATCTGAAATGCAATATTGAGAAATACCGCTGGATGTTCCAAAGGTTCTTATCCATTCGCTCTTGTAGCTTGAAGCTGCACGGCACAATGCATTTGATTGACCGTTTACAACATAAACATCCCCGCAAACAATGCTATCCCGGGTAACAAGCAGGGTTGTATCACCATATATTTCAAACCGATATTCTGCCAACTCAGCATGCACATTTACAGAGAGATGAAAAAGCGAATTTGTAATTTTATTCAGACTCCATGTTCGCCTCTTAAAAAACTGTCCATTTTTCTTTACAATAACGGACATTGTATCAAATGTATTATTACTGATTTCTCCATTGATTTTGATTTCTGCCGAATCCGGCATTTCAGAATTTCCTCTTGGATAAAACTGTTTATTGGCTGGAACAGTGCTGAAAAACAAACTCTGACCTGCAACGATATTCACTAAAACGAAAACAATGATTAAGCATTTAACCATGACAGTACCTTTCTCGTTGCAGTAACAACATCATCTACTTCCTTCATAGTCCAATCAGGGGTTATCTGGATCATAGTAGAGCGTGAAAGCAGATCCTCTGTTTTCGGCATTGAACCTATTGAATAATCCGGTTTTCCTTTATACAGCGGGCACTTGAACGGACATCCTTCAGAAGTTACTGTTTTCTTTTCGCGTAACTGAGACCAGCCATGAACACCCTTACCGCCATACAGCTGACTAAAACATACTCCCTCTTTCCCCATCGCAGCCATAAATTTCTTTGTCATCTCTGCTGTCTTAAACGTTAAAAAGCAGGCAACTGAGATATCCCCTTTAATGTCTGTAGCTTTTCTAAATGTAAACACATCTGATTTCAACGCTGCAAGTTTGACTTTAAGCTCTTTCTTAAATTTTATCTGGGCGTTAACAATAGCATCTCTTTTCCTAAGTTGCGCAAGAGCAAGAGAACCGCAAATCTCACTCATTCTGTAGTTCTCAGCTAAGAAACTGAATTCGTCCGAAGCATCTACAAAAGCAGCATGAGTAGACCGCACCTGTCCGTGGTCATGAGCCCTTATTGCTCTTTCAAAGAGTTTCTTTGAATTGGTTGTTACAACTCCGCCCTCTCCGGATGTGATAAGCTTATTATGCTGCAAACTGAATGCAGCTATATCGCCAAAACTTCCAACCATTTTTCCGCCGAATGAGCAACCTGATGCCTGAGCGCAATCTTCGATCACCAGCAATTTATGCTTTCGTGCAACTTTCATTATTTCTTTCATGTTAGCAGCAACTCCCATCAGGTGAACAGGCATTATAGCCTTTGTTCTTGGTGTAATGCGCCTTTCAATATCTTTCGGATCCATATTCAGAGATTCGTCAACTTCACATAAAACAGGAACTGCCCGGGCCATAACTACTGCCCCTGCAGAAGCTATAAATGTAGCGGCAGGAATAATAACCTCATCTCCCGGCCCAACACCAATTGCTGCTAGAGCAACCTTAAGTGCAGATGTTCCGCTTGATACACCTAAGGCATATTTTGTACCGGTTTTCTCAGCGAACAGCTTTTCAAAAGCATCCGTTTTACCTGGAACAGCTTTTCCATAAAAACGAAAAGGGCTCTGCGCCTTAATTACATCCAGCGCCTCTTTGATTTCTTCAGCTCCATATACAGCCGCCCCGGGATAAACGTGCGGGAATGGTTTGGTTCTTACCGGTTTTCCACCTTCGATTGCCAGTTTTTCACTATTTTTCATGAATTAGCCCTGTTTTTAATGTTTAGGTTGGTTTAGTATGTAAACTAACCTAAACAATTTGAAAAGTCAACGCTTTTTTTAACACCTTTCTTTTGTTATTTCACCTTAAAAAAAGAACTAACTATCATTATATTTAACACCATGATGACATTAAAAAACAAAAATGGCCTTTCTGCGGATATTATTGAGCTGGGTGCAACACTTGTCAATCTTCGTGTCCCCGACTCTAAAGGCAAACTTCTGAATATCACGCTGAACAACAAAGATCTTGCTGACTATAAAACAAATCCTTTCTATATTGGCACCATTTGCGGCCGATACGCAAACAGAATTGCAAAAGGTAAATTTTCACTCAACGGCAAAGAGTATACTCTGCCCATAAACAATCAAGGGAATCAGCTTCACGGAGGACCAGTTGGGTTCAGCCATAAAATCTGGAAAGTTGAAGAAAAGAGAAGAAGCAGAGTTGCTTTCTCGCTTCAAAGTCCTGATGGAGATCAGGGATATCCCGGGAATGTAGAGGTCACAGTAGTTTATACTCTTGCCGACGATAATTCTCTTTCAATTGACTATCGGGCATCAACTGATGCTCCTACACCTATAAACCTGACAAACCATGCATACTTTAACCTTAACGGTGAAGGAGATGGCGACATTCTGGATCATGAACTCACTATTCATGCAGATTCCTATACAGAGCTCTCCCCTGATCTTATCCCTACAGGAAAAATTCTAAATGTCGAAGGAACACGATACGACTTTAGAAAGATGCGCAAATTCAACAAACTCGATGACGGATCATACGATGTCAACTTTGTTTTAAAAAATCCGGGTGACATTGACCATCCAAAAGCTGTCGTCTATTCGGAAAAAAGCGGTATATCGATGGAAGTATATACTACCGAACCAGGTTTGCAGCTTTATACTGCAGTAGATCTAAATGGGACAACTATCGGTGGATCAGGACATCAATATCAGAAGCATAGCGGATTCTGTCTTGAAGCACAACATTTCCCCGATTCGCCAAACCAGCAAGGATTTCCAAAAACAATTTTGTCGCAGGGCGAAATATATGCTCAAACGACTATTTACCGTTTTCAAAACAATTAAAAGCTGTTAAATCCAACAAAAACATTGATTTATGCTTGTTCACAAAATATTTTGACTGAGTAAATGGATTTATCAACCCCGATAGGCTTAATAAGCGGTATTGTTCTCATTGCCTGGGCGATCATGTCCGGAGGCGATCTAGCCACATTCATAGACATCCCCTCGGTAATCATTGTTGTTGGTGGCACTATTGCTGCCATGATGATCAATTTCCCTTTCGGCAAACTAATGAATCTGTTTCGCGTTATACCTAAAGCTTTTGCTAACACAAATGCCGAACCTATGGCCATCATTGATCAACTTGTAGAATTCTCAGAAAAAGCACGCCGCGAAGGGATCCTATCTCTGGAGTCAATATTGCCCAATATTCAGGATCCCTTTCTACGAAGCGGTTTACAGCTCACCATTGACGGAACAGATGCAGACACGTTAAAAGGAATCCTTTATGCCGAGGTGTCGCAACTTGAAAACCGTCATGGCGATGGTCAAAAGACAGTTAAAGCCATTTCAACGCTGGCACCAGCGTTTGGTATGATTGGTACACTTGTCGGACTTGTTCTTATGTTGAAAACTCTTGACGATCCTACGAAGATTGGTGCTGGTATGGCTGTTGCACTTATCACAACATTCTACGGTGCCATGATTTCTAACCTTATTACCATACCCCTTGAAGGAAAGCTGAAGACCAAAACAACCGACGAGGTACGCATTAGAGAAATGATTATTGAGGGTCTTCTTTCCATTCAATCCGGCGAAAACCCAAGACTAATACGTTCAAGACTTCAGGCTATTCTGCCTCCAAGCTCCAGAAAACCGGTGCACTAGCTTAACGCGTTTAAAGAGGTCTCCTGATGGCAGTTGAAAGAAAGAAAAAAGAGGAAGAGGTAGAAGAGGGTGCACCCGGATGGGTTGTTACTTATGGCGACTGCATGAGCCTTTTGCTTACTTTCTTCATTCTTATTCTCTCCTTTTCATCAATACAACAGACTAAATTCGAGGATGCCACAGCGTCCATAAAACGTTCACTGGGGTTTATGCCAAAAAACACATCTTTGTTCAAATACCCAAATTCAAACCCTGCCTACGGCGAAGCGGAAAGCGAGAGGATAATTTCAGAAATGCAGGAGTTTAAAGTAAAGATTTCTGAGAACAACCTTTCTGACAACGTTAAGACAATGCTGACAGACAAAGGCGCCCGTTTCATAGTGTACGATCCTCTTTTATTTGAGAGCGGAAGTGCTGAACTCAAAAGAGAGGCATACGGTCCGCTTATGCTTATAGCGGACATGCTAAGAAAGTTTCCAGATACAGACATACGGGTAGAAGGCTATACTGATGACATTCCCATTTCAACATATAAGTTCCAGTCGAACTGGGAACTCTCTTCCGCCCGCGCAATATCTGTTGTACGCTTCTTTATTGATAAAGCTAATTTGAGCCCAAACAAACTTGGGGCTACGGGTTACGGTGAGCACAGGCCATTAGCAGAAAACAACTCATCGGAGGGTCGCTCGAAAAACAGAAGAGTCGAGATTTTCGCAGACATCAACCTGACTGTTGTAGATGAACCGCCAGCTTTGAAAAACAGATAACTTACTGGTGTTTTGTCAGGAAATCTTTTTCTGACGCATCTGCCGGTCAAGAACGAATTTAATCAGCTTTTCACGTGTTCTGTCATCAATATCAACAAACTCGCTATGATATTTCATTTTTTGATCTGTTGACCCTTCGATTGCCTCATCTCTAAGTACGTTAGCCTTTAAAGAGAGAATGCTCTTGCTGTTTTCCGGAAAAGAGAGGACAATACGATCGTTACGAGCAAGAGGCGTTTCGCAGATAAAACTTGAACCGCCGCCGCTGATATCAGTTATTGTAACAGGAAATGGAGATACATTATCCTTCGCTATCATCTCACCCTTTATCAGAACAGGCACAGCCTGCAAAGGTATATTTACATTTACTCTGGCATATTTCCGTGACTGTCTGCGGATCATTGCTACAGAATGCGTAAACTGCAGACGCGGTTCAAATGTCTTTGACAATAGCTTTACTTCCGCAGTATACATCGCATCGCCGCGCCTCGTAAATACAAATTGATACTTAACTCCCTCACTGACAAGAGAGCAGTCCTCTGGGGAAGCTTCTAGTTCAAAGAAAAGTTCGTTGCAGTTTGACACCTTTACCCTTTTAATAAGCGGAGATGTTCCCTGAGGAACTGTGAACAATGCTCCGGAAATATCTTTTGTTATGCTTCGTGTAGCTTGCAAAGGGAAATCTGGCGGATATGTATTAAAACCGAGCTTCAGACGGATTCTTCCAATATGTTCACCGGTTTCGGACTTCTTATTCTCTTTCCGTTCAAGATATTCGTGAATTTCCTCTTCGAACTTAATTCGCGACTGCAAAAGCTCCAGCAGAAGAGCATCGGTATCGCCAGTACCGACAATTTTGCGCAAAAGCAATATGTCTTCTTTTGTTAACTTAAGCTTTTGAAATTCATCCTGAAGTGCAGAGGACGCAAACGTATGCTGAAGTTTGCGGTTGCGTTTAGAAAGCCACTTTGGAATAAAAACCAAAGCAAGGATAAACAATGCAAGCAGAACACAAAAAAGAATAATTTCCTGAGTGCCCGCCACCTTCCATTTTACATCTTTATATATGTAGCGTGCATCAGCATATGCAAATATAGAAGCAACAAGTAGAGCAGTATATCTCATTCCTGTAAGATAAGATATTTAAAATGTCAGCAACACCCTTTTTGAAATAATCACATTCTTTGCCTCTGCCTTAATCACATACAGACCGGACGAGAGGGTTTTACCGTTCCATACTATTCTATGACTGCCTCTCTTTAGTTCGCCATTATGCAGACATTTTACTTTTCGTCCTAAAAGATCATATACATTTATTGACACATATCCATCAGAAAAGGCCGTAAATTTCAATGTTGCAGATGGATAAAAGGGGTTTGGAAAAATTTCTAAAGCGGGTAAAACATTTTCTTTTCCACTCACAACATCGGTAAATAGAGAATCTTTAACAAGCAGCGAGAAATCATCAAAATAGGCGCCATCATTAAAAGAACCTAAAGCTATTCCGCCGGATGATACAGTTGCACTGCATGCCATTGATCTTACTCCGTCAAAATCCACTGATATTGAATCCTTCGTTACATTAATTGTCGTCTTGTGGTACTTGTAATCTGGCAAGAAATTTTTTGCAGCATTGGCAATAGATGTTCTGATGCCATTTACAACACGATACACTTCCGTGAACTGCGAAGCGTTGCATCCTGCCATATAATAAAAATTCCTCGAATCCACGATACCGAACATTATTGTGTAGTCTGCATATTGATTACCAGCTAATGCCTCTGTTGTTCTGACCGAAACATTCAGACTGAACTGTGAAGCACTTACTCCGGATAGAGTAGAATACTCTCCCGGCATATCTCCGTTTCCTGCGAATTCAGTTGTAATAAGACCATAAGATACATCTCCGCTATCAGAACGTAAAGCCCATCGCGAGGGAGTTTTGGGAATCCAGGAGAGTAATCCGCCATTTTCAAAATCATCATAAAGTATTCCTGTTTTGCCGACAATTATAATAGCCGTATCAAACACATTTCCAATGGAGGCCACAACGGGATAAGTTCCCTCTATTGCACCAGACTCTATTTTTCCATCTGAATTAATTATGAGCCCGCTACTTGCAGGAAGAGTCCAGATAATACCGCTCTTTAATTGTGCTGTATAGTTATTTGAATATGTCGCTGTTGTCGTTAAATTACCAAAACTTGATGTTTTTATAAGCAGTGTATCCGGTTTAACTTCCAGTGATTTAAGAAGTGGTGCAGCTATCCGGACATTTTCAAACAGAGAGAAAGAATCACCTCTCACGCCATTTACGTTTACAGCTTTCACTGCATAAAAATATTGTGTGTCAATAGCGGCAACTGTATCTCTGTATAGAAGCGAAGATGTTTTGCCGATTCTTACGACCAAATTAGTTGAATAGCCCCGGTATATTTCATATCCATTTACCGCTGTTTCAGCATCAAGACCGGTATTCCAGCTTATAGAAACAAAGTTACCATTAGCGTTTACATTCACACCAGTAACTTTTTCAGGTGTTGTGGTATCAACTTTCTTTAACATTCTAATAGATGTGTTGTATGAAGTAAATGTAGGATATATGCCCTTCATAAAAAATAATTCAAGCCCCGGCAATGTGTTTCGCGGAATATATGGCCGGACATTAAGAGTATCAACTCCACCTATAATTGATGTGACCTTCCAGGTTGAACCCTGATCATTTGATCGCCATCGCTCAATGCCAAAAACACCGGTAACAGGGTCTGGCTTTGAAAGATAAAGAGTAAATGGAGTTCTGCTGTCAATTGTTATTCCGCCGGAATAATAAGGCTCATCAGCGGCTGATGGGAACCAGCTACCTGCTTTTGTCAACTCCTGATCAATCCAGCTTGTCCCGTTCCAGTGCATGAAACGATATCGGTGATCGGTAGTAGACGGATAATTTGTATACGCTATTTGAGGGTTTCCATCAGCGCCAAGTGCAAGTTCCCACACCCATCCCTTTGCTCCATTTGTTGCGTTATCGTAAATTTTATCTGCTTCAGATGGCAGAAGAGGCAGTGAATCTATAGATTTTATCCGTGTTCCATTCGCTCTGTAAAGGGCATTCTGATAATAATAGGCGTAGTAAATATTATTAAATGTATTATTCCCTGCACCGTTTGGATGCCCATTTGTAAAGATAAAATGTATTTTGTCTTTCCCGTTTGAAGTAAATTTAAAATATGAGTAAGAATATGTTGTGTTTATAAACTGTTTCGCTTTGCTCCAGGTTAAACCGCGATCTGCCGATTTGGTAAGATATGGGCTTAGCGAACCACCACCTCTGAAGAAACAGTAAATGGTACTATCTTCTGCAGTGAGTAAATGAGGATTCGGATATGTTAGACCGCCTGTTGTATCACTTACAGTTATCATCGGGCCGAACGATTTCATATCCTCGGGACGGCTCATTATTTTGAGCCGCATTTTTGAATCATTATGAGCACCATAAAAACAATAGAGCCTACCATCAGGCCACATCATAAACGAAGGATTTGCGTGGTCATCATACTGAAGCCACCCATGTATGAGCGTGGTATCCCATTGTTGTGAAGCATGATTATATGCACCAGCGATAATACTACCGCCCTTGTTAACCCAACCGGTATATGTACAGCTCTTTGTTCCGGTGAACGTAATTGACCTTGGCTCAGTAAACCAGCACCAGGCACCATCTACTGTGGCAACCTCAGACTGTTGTGAAAAGAGCATCGTACCGGTAAAAGCTATTATTGAAATGAATTTTAAGAGTAACATAGCACCTCACCTAAATATGTTTCGGAAATGTTTCGCCAAACCATTACCTATAATTTAAACAAAGCGAAAGGTTTCGTCAACAGTTTTCAGAGATTCGCTATTGATACAATCAGTATTTGAAAAACGTTCGCGTAGCCACTTTTTCTTTTCCGCTCAGAATGCGCACAATATAGCTTCCGGAAGGAAGATTACTTAGGTTCAACATAGCCTGACCAGATCCCGCCGTTTCCATTACTCTTTTTCCCGACACATCAAAGAGTTCTGCCAGCCAGTTTCTGTTTGCCAACCCATTTTGAAATACCGTTAATGTCAATTTATCTCCAATCGGATTTGGCGAAAACAGTACACGCCATCCGCCAGAATTAGAGGAACGGTTAAGTGTCGTTCCTGTATTGGATGTCAGTTTATAAACAAATACATTCGAGTCAATATCCGTTACGGTAATGTAAACATTCAGATGAGGAATATAACGCCATCTACCATATATGCCATTTGCTGTAGGTGCAGGCCCGCCCGTAGAAACAAATTTTGTCCAAACCTTGGTTTCAGGGTTCAATGCGTATACGGATGATCCACCTTTCCAGCCTACATAACAATCCATAACCGGATCATAATCAAACCCTGGATTCGTCGCTTTGACAATAGTGTCATCGCCTGTTGTTGCCCAGACTGATCGTGTAATTGTAGTACTGCTTCTTAAGTTGAAAGAGGAAATATTTCCATTACCGCACTGCATGAAAAGTCCTCTGCCTGTGTCCACAAAAGAGGTCTGATAATAGGAAGCTCCATCAGCAACCTTTTTCCAAACATCACTATCAGGATTGTATTCAAAGAAACCGGTTAAGGTCGACTTGAAAAGATTATGGGAAGAGGGATCGTAAGCCATGTTTGTTCCGCAACCCAAAGTGACTCCGGTTGTATGTTTCATCATATGCCACTTCAATGTTACCATGTCAAGCTGCCATGTTGAATTCATACCACAACCTGTTCCGGATATACTGCCGGTTGGACAGTTTGTACTGCTTGGAGCATTCCAGGCACCATCATGCATAAAAAAGCGATTCATATGGTTAATGAATACCAGTCCATTATAAGTATGCCGGACAATCGGGGTTCCGCAGTATGTTGAATCGCAAACTGTAAAATTGAGACAGGGGTCGGTCAAACGTGTCCACTTTAAGCTATCTAAAGAAAATGCGTATACTTCATTTCCTTTGTAATTTCCCATACCACCACCACAAACAAGTAACCGTCTTCCTATCGGATCATACGCACCACTATTCCAGGCTGAAAGTATATTAGGATAGGGTTTAAGTTCGGGTGAGTTCCACATAGCTGCCCTCAAATGGGTACCAGGTATCTGATACCAGGTATTGGCAGGCAGATTTTCAAGAATGGTTTGAGCCAAGGTTGAAAGAGCAATCAATAACACATAAATGTTTCTTTTCATTTAGTTTCCTCCTGTTATTTAAATGGCAATTTTAGTGCCACAAAAAAAATGTGCTAATCCTACTAAAAACAGCTCTCTTCCATGACATGATGTAATCTGAGCCAATATGAGCTGCAAATCAAACAGCTGTATTAGATTTGAGATAACCTTCCATACAAAACTTCCGCTCAAGGCCACTGCTATTCATGTAGCGTACCATTCCAAAAATAGGGCGTTCCTTCCAAGGACGATCATGTTTTCCGAAGCACCATGCAACACCGGCAAAGCCGTTCGGATCGCGCCCATCCAATTCATATTTGTTGTTCAAATACAGCGCAGTTTCATATGCCTCTTCGGGGCTCTTTGACCATTCAAGAATCTTTTTCCCCCAGTACATACGCATATACCCATGCATCTTACCACGCACTGCCATCTCCCGCTGTGCAGCATTCCAATAGATGTCGTGGGTCTGCCCTGACTCCAATTGTTCTCTGCTGTAAATATATTCACGCTTATCTTTAGCGTGCTGAAAAAGGGTTCCCTTCGCCCATGCAGGAAGGGAGTAATAATTATCGTAATCACCATTCTGATGAACAAAATTCATCGCCAACTCGCGCCGCACAATAAGCTCTTCAAGAAAGGAATCAACACTTTCTGATTTTATTTTTGAAACGGCAAGCGCAATGTCGAGAGGACTAATCTGACCATAATGTAAATATGGACTCAAGTTCGAAAGCATATCTACAGAGGGGTCGTTTCTCTTTGTTGAAAAGAGCGACAACCTGGATTTGATAAATTCCTGCAAAGTTTTCTGCGCTGCCGTTTCACCAGCCACTAGCCATTCAACAGGTGCCACAGAGCTATCAACTTTCAGCCGCTTAAGTATTGTTTTAATATATGAAAGTGAAATGGTTTTGAATGAATGGTCAAAGTTTTTCTTTTTAAGAATCGGCAAATTAAGTGGAACCATAAACTTAGCAAGGAGCTTGTTTATCTTAGGTCTTATTGTTGCCGCAGCATACTCCTCTTTTCTCGACACAGTATCGACAGGAACAACAACATCACTTTCAACCTGAATGAGAGCGCAATCAAACTTTAACGCGGCATCTTCACGCCACTTTTTCTGAATCCGTAAATAGCCTCTATCAACAACAACTGCCGCTGCCCCTCTTGAACAGCGAAGGGCGACATCATCAGGCGCACCAAACTGAACAACAAATGGAATTCCAATTTTCTTTAATGAGATTTCTACATCTGCAAGCCCGCGAAGCATAAAGTCATAGTGACGCACATTTGCTTCCGGAAAGTTTGCGGTAAGTCCAAAAACTGTTATGAGCGGAAGATTATGCTTATTTGCCAACTCTATCGCATAAGCCAACGCATGATTATAGCGTACGCGCTGCGATTGCTGCATCCAATAGACAACATACTTTCCCTGCATGTTCTTCGGATCTGAGTTAAGAGATTCTATCCGCTCTTTTTGAATTAAGGCTGTATTCATTGTTGAAATATAGCTTTAACAAAAAAATGCACGTTAATAACTTAAACATTCCTTCATTATTAAGTTACCACTACCCCGATCAAATAAATTGACATCTAGTAATAGAAATCAATATCTATCTACCTGATACTTTGTGCATAATATAATGGCACAAGCTTGTATCAAAGAGACCTTGAAACAAAGGAAAGAAGGTATAATAAAATGAAGTATTTTGATTTTGGGACAATTGTAGTAATAGTTATGACATTTATTCTCTTTGCAATGGCTTTGTTTTTTACAGGATTCACTCATGACCTATTGTTAGAGGCCGGTGTTTTCTTAGTCTCAGTAAAGCTAATAATAATGTCGTATAAAACAAGCGTTGCATCAAGAGATATTTATCGTGAGCTTAGAGAAATTAAAAAACTTCTGAACGATAGCAAATAAAACACAAACCATTCCTTTATTACTCCAGTGGCGATTCGACTACAGGTTGTGTAAACTGCGGTGTAGGATGATCCTCAATTACCCTCATCGTCTTCCATCTGCCCGACAAAAAACGGGTAAAGAATGCTAACGCAAGAAGAAAAATATAGGCAGTAAGAACTAACCACGCTCCAAATGCCCCATGTTTAAACACCACTAAAACAATGTAGGCTGGAACTATAAGGCCGAACAGAGCGCTACACAAAACCATGACCATTACAAATCTCGTATCGCCAGCACCGCGAAGAGCAGCTGAAAAGATCACACTAACGGCATCAAACAATGAAAAGAAAGCGACAAACTTAAGTAGCACAACTGCCATCTCTACTACTTTTGTAAAGTCTGCCGATTTCACCTTTGCAGCAAATGGAGCGATAAAAATATTAGGTGTAAAAAAATAAAGAATTGATATAGTTGTCATAAATGTAAATGCCAGAAAAAAACCAGAATAGACTGATCGGGTTGCAAGTTCCGGCTTCTTAGCTCCCTGGTATCGGCCTACAAGAACTGAAATAGCAGCACCTACACCAAACATGGGCTGAAAGGCAAGACTGTTAATACTAAACGCAAGGTTTGATGCAGCAAGTTCAGTTTGTCCAAGCCGTCCTAAAAGAAAAAGAAATATTGAAAACGCCGCAACATCAATAAAAACCTGGAGCCCACTTGGAAAACCAAAATATAGCAGCCGTTTAAGGAATGAAAAATTAAACTTGTAAAAGGAGCGAACCTTGTACATTCTTTCATTACTTTTTGTGAATATAATGAACGCAAAAACAAAACTTCCAATTACAGTACAAATAACTGATGACCATGCTGCACCGCTTATGCCCATGGCAGGGCATCCAAAATTTCCAAAAATTAAGACATAATCAAGAACCACATGAATAATATTAATGACCACATTAACCCACATTATATGCATGGTTTTTCCAAGGCCAGACAAAAACCCAGAGAAGGCACCGTTCAAAACAACTGCACCGTTACCGAGTGCAAGTATAGAGAAATAGGATATTTCATCCTTTCTAACCGAAGCTTCATGGCCGATATGATTAAAAATAGTAGTGGCAAATGGAATTTCAATTAATAGAACTGCGCCGCTTAAAATCGAAAAGTAAATTGCCTGCCAAAGTGCCGAACCAATTTCCAAAGGCCTTTTGGCTCCAGAAAACTGAGATACAAATGTGTTTAAATATGAAGCCGTGAAAAGGAAAATACTGATAATGGTAAAATTTAAAACACCTGCTGGAAAGGCGGCAGCCAGCGCACTTGGCGAATCCCATGTAAGAAACATTCTATCTACAAACTGCATTAAAGTTGCAGAAGCAGATGAGAGTACCAGAGGAATAGATAGTTTAAGCACCTCTGCAAATCCGCCATCCTCACGCCATCTCAGTCTTAACATCTCAAACATAGAATTATCTTACTTGTGTTGACTTTATCATTAAAAAACGGCTAAGCTCTTCCACGGACTTCCATTTTACCAGCAGAGCAGAGGGCGAAGTCGTATTTGACAGGATCTTTCGGATCGAATTTTCTTAATGATTCAGTTATCTCTTCAGCCATCAACCAATCGCCATTCTTTCGCTTTGTAAGTCCCATGCGGATGCTTATACGAGCGATATGGGTATCAACCGGTATGATGAGCCTTGATGGAGAAAGCCTCTTCCAGAGGCCGAAATCGATGCAGTCGGCAGGACGTGCCATCCAGCGAAGATACATACAGAGTCTCTTGCATGTCCCTTTTTCTGCTGATGGAACCATCCAGGTGAAACTTTGGGGTACCGTCTTAAGCTTCGCCCCTTTTTTTGCTCTATCGACAATTTCATTACGAAGATTTACTATTCCTCTCTGCAGCGGAGTATCATCGTTTTCAAGACCTGCCATAAAGGCAGCTTCAAGAGTTCCATGCTCTTTGTAAAGGCTATTAAGAGCGGCTGTGAGCAAAGCCATATCGACAGCATTATTAAACCTATGCTTAAATCCGTCCAGTGCTTTTAGTGAAGAGGCATAAGTATTTGTTTTTGCAAACAGAGCGGGTTTCCACTCCATTTTATCGAAAAGATTATTTAGCGATTTAATTATCTGCTCAACACGCCCATACGAAAGAAGAGCGGCATAGAATGCCGCTGTTTCGATATCTTCAGCTGTTTTGAATTTTTTTACTACTATAAGCGGGTCATCGGCTATAAAACATTCGCGATGATACCGCTTATAAAGCGCCGGTACTGTCATCGCGAAAGAGAGGCCAATACCATTTTTTCTCTAATGCGTGTAAATGTCATCCAAATGTATCCCGGAGCAAAAAAGAGCGCTGCAGAAAGCAGGAAGTATTTGCCCGACAGGAAGATCATAGCAAAGATTGCAATAAAGTAAATATTGATAAAGAATATCGTTTTATATACAGGATTGGCATTATTCTCAGAAAGTATATACTTGGAAAATTTGTTATTGAACTTAGGTGTTCTGATGAATGGAGTTTTCTTACCTGTAACAGCCTCTTTAACTGCATATAGTCCGTTAATTGCAAAACCGATAGAAAGTAGAAGTAACAGTGTTGGATAGGTAAAAGATTGCCGTTTCCAGCCTCTGGCTTCGACCTCTGCAACAAAGTAATAGGTCCAAATCATAAAGCAGTTAATAAAAACAAATCCAAGCGCAATCCACATAAAGTTCTCATCAATATATTCTTTTGTAAAGAACAAAAGCGGAACAGTGAGAAGAGAGATAATGACAGAAAAGAGATATCCAGCACCTGAGAAAAGATGACATGATGCGTCAAACTTTTTTGCAATGGAAATATTTGATTTCCAGATCGTCGGGAGCATCTTGATAAGAACCTGTGTCATACCCTTAACCCAGCGGAACTGCTGACCGTTGTAAGAATCAAGTGTTGGAGGAAGTTCAGATGGAGCAACAAGATCGCGAAGATAAACAAAGTTCCATCCTGCAAGCTGTGCGCGATATGAAAGATCAAGGTCTTCTGTAAGTGTATCACCCTGCCAGCCGCCGCATGAATAGATTGCCTCTTTGCGCCAGATACCGGCTGTGCCGTTAAAATTAAAGAAGTGACCGCTTCTGTTTCTGGCTGTATGTTCAATAATGAAGTGACCATTCAGGAATGTTGTCTGGAGTCTTGTAAGAAGCGTATCGCGCTCGTTGATGAAACCCCAACGGCACTGAACCATACCAACTTTTGATGCTGTAAAATAATGAATTGATTCCATCAGGAAATTTTTAGGAATAATAAAGTCTGCATCAAAAACTGCAACAAATTCACCCTTGGCTACTTTAAGACCTTCTGCAAGTGCACCAGCCTTGAAATCGAATCTATTAGTTCTGTGATATATCTCTATATTAAAACCCTTAGCCTGGTACTCTTTTACACAAGCTCTAGATATTTCAATGGAATCGTCAGTTGAATCATCAAGAACCTGAATTTCATAAAGCTCTCTTGGGTAATCGATATCGGTTGCTGATGCAATCAACCGTTCGATAACGTTCTGCTCGTTATAAAGCGGGAGTTGGATTGTGACAAAGGGCAGCTTGTCCCACTTCTTTTCCGGAACGGGATTGTGATCCCTGTGCCACAAATAGGCAACGAGCAGCTTTATCTTGTATGTGATAAGCACGGCAATCGCTGTTAGTAGTGGAAAGTATAGACCGAAAAGAAGAACCTGGACGAGCGTCTTATGTTCGCTGAACATAGTTTAACTCTTTTGTGAAACTTTAAATGCTTACCCGCTTTTTACGCTATTTTCAAAGGTACCGCAGAAATATAGAAAACAGTATCTTCGTAAGCTGGATGCAATATACATTTTTGAGGTTCTTCAGCACAATTTCTATAAACTTTTTTTAACTAAAACAGCTGAAGTTAAGTTAACCAAAGAAAGTGAACCCCCACTTCGACAGACTCAGCGCATCACCTTGCCCCTTTTATTTCATAGCAAAAACGTGGGCTTCGACCCGCATTTTTGCAGGAATGAGCTCAGCCCACGGGAGACAAAGAAAAGACAATGTGATAAATAAAGAAATAAAGAAAAAAGATAAATACGATCATTTCTTCTGCGGTGGTTGAGCGTAGAGAGTGTAATTTAGAAATGTGGGTCGAAACCACCGCACTACATCAACATTGGTATCAGAGCCACTGCAAGGCTGACGACCAACATAAGGAGAAAACCTGGAAGGATGTCTCTCTTAAGTTCTGGAGCCGCCCAACCGAATATGAGACAGCCCTTAAGAATGGTATTTGCTGCGGCAGCGATAACAATGGCTCTTCCAGCAACCGAAATAGCAAGCCCGTCTGGTCCCATTGCAAGCTTAGCCATTGAAAAGGCTATTGCGTCAACATCTGCGAGACCAGCCAAAAAACTTGACAGATAAACACCATTGCTGCCGAAATAATGCAGAGCAGCCTTCGAAAAGAAAAGGATGATCGCGAATACAAGGCCGAACTTTATAGCAGGACCAAGCTTAAACGGATTTGAAAAAGTGACCTCTTCGCCATGTGTTTTAGACTGCTTACGCCAAAGGTATAGACAATACAAAAGTCCTACCACAGAGGCAAGAAGAAGGGGCAGCCACACTGTTGAAGTGAGTGCAACATTAAAAACTGCCACAACACCAATCAGTCTCACAAACATTACACTCCAGGCAACAAGGATAGCAAGCGCGAAAGACTTTGAAAGAGATGGCATCTCTTTACTTCTGTCAACGAAGCTTATTGTTACAGCCGTACTGCTGGCTATTCCGCCTATCAGACCTGTGAGACCAATACCCTTTCTGGAACCGACGATTTTTGCAAGAAGATATCCGACAAAACTGATACTGGAAATAAATACAACAAAGAGCCATATTTTTCTGGGATTAAAAATATTAAACGGAACAGGGCCATACATTACGTTGGGAAGTACAGGTATTACGATTGCAGTAATAACTGAAAACTTGAGAGTGGCTGCAATGTCGTCTCTAGTAATGTGCTTCATCAACTCATGAGTTTCAACTTTTATTGACAATATGAGGGTAATTGCAACAGCTAAAGCTACTGCAAACTCCAATTGACCGGCATAACAGAATGCACCTACAAAAATCATTAGGAGAGCGGATACTTTTGTAGTTAATCCGACCACCCCGTTTTTCGCATCGAGAAAATAAAGAATAGCAGAATAAAGCCCCATTACAGATACTGCAGTTACAAACGGTAACGGTGTGGAATATATATCTGACAGATAAGCCGAAGAACAGCCAAGCAAAGAAATTAATGAATATGTACGAATTCCGGCGGGAACTTCATGATTGTGATTATCGTAAGCGAATTCACGCTGAATGCCAATCAATACGCCTATTGCGATAGAAACGCCGAATCTCAAAAAAAGTTCTGTTTCCGCCATAATCATCATACTCCCGCGTTTTTAAAAGCCGATGAAACTATCTCCTGCGCCTCTTTCTGTATCTCCTTCAGATGATCTGCCCCTTTGAAACTCTCAGCATATATCTTGTAAATATCCTCTGTTCCGGACGGACGCGCCGCAAACCAGCCGTTTTCTGTTACTACCTTAAGTCCGCCGATTGAAGCATTGTTCCCTGGTGCTTTGGTCAATACCGCTTTTATAGATTCACCAGCCATTGACTTTGCTGTAATAGAATCGGGCGACAGCGCTTCAAGCACCTTTTTCTGAGGACCATTAGCCACCGCATCCATTCTATCGTAAATAGGTGCGCCGAATTTTTCTGTAAGAGCTTTGTAATGAACACCAGGATCTTTTGCCGTTCTGGCAGTAATTTCCGCTGCAAGCAGATCCATTATTATTCCATCTTTGTCGGTTGACCAGACGGAACCGTCCATTCTAAGGAAGGAGGCCCCAGCGCTTTCTTCACCGCCAAAGGCACATGTGCCGCTCATAAGACCGTCGACAAACCATTTGAAACCGACAGGGACCTCAATTAGTTTTTTTGAAATGCCGGCAGCAACTCTGTCTATCATTGAACTTGACACGAGAGTTTTCCCGATGCCGGAATCGCTCTTCCAGCTGGTTCGTGTGCGAAACAGATAATCGATAGCAACTGAGAGATAATGGTTGGGATTCATAAGCCCGACACTCTTAGTTACTATTCCGTGTCTGTCATAATCGGGATCATTACCAAAAGAGATATCATATTTATCTTTTAAGCCGATAAGTGAAGCCATTGCGTATGGAGATGAGCAATCCATTCGGATCTTGCCATCTTTATCAACGGTCATAAAACTAAAAGTTGGATCGGGATATGGATTCAGAATAGTAAGGTTGATTTTGTATTTATCCCTTATAGGCGACCAATAACCAATACCTGCTCCACCCATCGGATCGACGCCAATAGCTAGTCCCGAGTCGGCAATTACCTTCATGTCAACAATTTGCCCGAGCCCGGCAACATATGGGGTTATGTAATCAAACTCTTTAACAGAACCAGCCATAACGGCCTTCTCAACAGAAATTCTTTTGACGGCCCTTAAACCACTCTTAAGAATTTCATTAGCCCTATCCTGAATCACCTTTGTAACCGAGGTATCAGCAGGTCCACCGTTTGGAGGATTGTATTTAAATCCGCCATCTTCGGGAGGGTTGTGGGATGGTGTAATAACTATACCATCGGCTAATCCGCTCTCTTTCCCTTTATTATATGTAAGAATCGAAAAAGAAATTACAGGCGTTGGTGTATAACCGCTCTCTTTAGCTATCCGGACATCAACTCCGTTTGCTGCAAGAACTTCGATTGCTGTAATGTGTGCAGGTGCCGACAATGCATGAGTGTCCATTCCGAGAAATAGAGGACCTGTATATTTTTTGGATGCACGGTATTCTGCTATGGCCTGAGAGATTGCTAGAACATGATCTTCATTGAATGTGCCACGAGCAGACTTTCCACGGTGACCGGACGTACCGAAAGAGACTGCCTGTTCTGGATTGTCCGGATTTGGATGTCGTGTATAGTAGGCGGAAACAAGTCGAGGGATATCTGCCAGCATACCTCTTGGTGCTGGTTTTCCTGCAAACTCATGCAATGCCATATTCAAACTCCTTCTAAATGAAGCTTAGCGGCTGATTTCAAGAATGGTGTATTTCAGCGTCTTTCCGTTTGGAGCTTTAATCGAGACAACATCTTTTACACCAAGGCCAAGCATTGCTTTGCCGATTGGCGACTGAACAGAAATTTTATTTTCATCGATGTTCGCTTCCAGAGCGGATACAAGAGTATAAACAATCTCCTCATCATCTATATGATCGCGGAGTTTAACCGTTGCGCCGATAAAGGCTTTGTCCTTGGCTATTTTGGAGTCGTCAAGAATTCTTGCTGTTGCAAGACGTTCTGTCAGCTCTTTGATGTCACGCTCATTATGATCCAGCTTCTCCTTTGCTGCATCATACTCGGCATTTTCTGAAAGATCACCAAATGAACGGGCATGTTCCATATCTTTAGCAATCTGTCGCCTTTTGTCTGTCATCATGTGATTAAGCTTCTCCTGAAGCTTTTCGTATCCATCTCGCGTCATGTGGTGAAGATCCATAGCGGCTCTCATCCTTTCTTTTCACAAATACAAAAAAAATCGGCAAACAGCCGTAAGTACCGACCGTTGCCTCGTATATTTGCGAATTTAATGTTTTTTATTCTTCCAATTATAAAATAGTAATTAATTCACTTATTCGCGCAAGTAAAAGCACGTTATTGCTTCTAATTATTCAGACTTTGATATTTAGCCTACACTTAAGAAACAGAGCGGAACGATAAAATTTATCTTGCTTTGCGTTGCGGCAAATCCCTATTGTTTTTGTATGGTAAGCATTACCCTACGAGCCATTATAGTATTTCTGCTTTTCGCGCCTCTTCTATTTGCCGACTCCTTACGTGTTGTTCGTGTAGCGTCATTTAATTATCCAAACGCTATTTTTCAAGATCCATCGACAGGCAAAATTAAAGGTTTCTTTGTAGACGCTCTTGACTCTATTGCACATGCTGAAAACTGGAAAATTGAATTTGTACATGGCACATGGGCAGAAGGTCTTACACGCCTGAAAAATGGGGAGGTTGATGTAGTTACAAGTGCAGCCAAAACGGCTGAACGTGAACTATTCATGAATTTTACTGAAAACCCGCTTATGACTGTCTGGAGTGAGGTTTATGTACCGCACTCTTCTTCAGCTCACGGTATACTTTCTATGAAAGGTTTTCGCATAGCGCTAATGAAAAGTGATTTCAATGCAGCTCTGTTTAAAGATGTAGCCGATAAATTCAGTTTACAATGCACCTATTTAGAACTGCCGGACCACGAGGCTGTTTTCAGTGCGTTAAATGGCGGTGAAGCAGACGCGGGTATAGTAAATAGTAATTTTGGAGCGGCTCGTGCTTTTCGTTATAATGTCAAAGTAACAGATGTTGTTTTAAACCCTTTCGACATACACTTTGCAGTTGCCAAAGGACGAAACAGAGACATTCTGAACACCCTTGACAAACATCTTGATACATGGCATCAAAGCAAAAAATCTCCACTTCAAGAAGCCAGGCAGCGCTGGACAAGGACAGAAAGCGATCAGGTTTTTATCATCCCCGCCTGGGTTTCACGTGCACTTCTGATACTTGTAACAATTCTTCTCATTGCCTTTCTTTTTATTCTTATGCTTCGGATGCGCGTACGAAAAGTGACTAGAGAATTGTTAAACAGCACCGCATCTCTTCGAGAAAGTGAATTAAGACACAGAACCATTCTGACAACAATTACAGACATTATCTTCGTTTTCGATGCCAACGGCTGTTTTCTCGATGTTCACGCTCCAGCCAATGCTAAATTACTTATGTCGCCGGACGCTATAAAAGGCAAGCGATACGACGAAGTCCTTCCGCCTTATCTTTCCAATGAAATCGGTAAAGCCCTTCTATTAACATCACAAGGAGCAGAAGCAGAATTTGACTATGAACTTACATTCGAACAGTCAATTCATACTTTCTCGGCCAAACTCTTTCCAAGAATGAGCGATGGGCATTTCTCCGGAACTACCGCCGTTGTTAGAGATATTACCGAACGCAAAAAAGCGGAAGCAACACTTCAACGAACTCAAAAATTGGAGTCAATTGGTATTTTGGCAGGCGGTATCGCACACGATTTCAACAACCTCCTCGGTGGTATTTTTGGCTACATAGAATCCGCCCGTGCAAAACTCGAAAACCAAAAAACAGAAAGCGCCCGTGAAACACTTGGCAAAATATTGACAGTTTACGATAGAGCCAGACACCTTACCAGCCAATTACTTACCTTCTCTAAGGGAGGAGCGCCTTCTAAACAGGTTGCCGATCTGCTTCCTCTGATCAGAGACACCGTAAACTTTGCCTTATCCGGCTCTAACGTTAAACCTTCATTTGACTTTCCATCTATTCCTGTAAACACCTTAATAGATCA